>NZ_JBHFHK010000005.1:0-64877 GCF_041928215.1 Hubeiibacter jixunmingi
CCCATTGGGCATCAGTAAGTGTTAGTCTATTCATATAATCAGAATAACTGATTTTCTTTGTATGTCAACACACCCTAGTTTTGTAACTTCGGAGAATCTATGCAAAACTTTTTCGTACAATTTCCAACGCTTGGTTCATCCATCATGACCATGCTAGGTGCTTTATTAATTTTTATCTTAGGCTGGATTATCGCCGGTGTAGTCGGTGCTGGTGTACATCGTCTTGCAACATCTGCAAATATTAACCAGCGTATGAATACAACGACAGGTGCTCAGTACGATGTCGCCCGTATTTCGTCACGTATTGCTTTTTGGTTTGTGTTTTTGATGGCGGTTGCTGCGGCAATGAGCTTCTTGAGACTTGATGCCATTTCCACCCCATTTGGTAATATGATTAACAGCGTTCTGCTATTCTTACCTAACTTGATTGCAGCTGCTATAATTGCAGTAATCGGTTGGGTAGTAGCGACTGTAGTACGCAAATTAATTGTTACAGCATTGAATCGCACCACATTGGACGAAAAACTCGCCACTGAAGCTGGTGTAAGCCCAATGAGCGAAAACATTGCTAGCATTGCGTATTGGTTTATCCTATTGATGTTCTTGTCAATGGTATTACAAAAGCTGGGCTTAAGTGCAATGCTTACCCCAATCAATGGTATGATGAATGACATTTTTGCATTCTTACCAAAGATTTTTACTGCTGGTCTATTCTTCTTTGTGGGTTATATCGTTGCCAAAATCCTACGTGGTATCGTGACTAACCTTGTCGCAAGTTTAAATATCCAAGGCGTAGCACAAAAAGCAGGCATCAGTGACCAACTACAAATCGCCAATGTTGCAGGCAGCTTTGTATATTTGATTGTGATGGTGATGGCAATCATCATGGGTCTAAATGCTTTACAAATTGAAGCAATTGTCACCCCAGCAACCAATATGCTCAATCAAATCATGATGGCTATTCCACAAATCGTTGGTGCTGTCGCAATTATTGGTTTGACTTATTTTGTTGTGCGTTTTGTGGTAAACATCGTCAAAGGGTTACTTGAAAACACTGGCGTGAATGCCTTGCCTGCACGCGTAGGCATGCAAGATGTATTGGGTACAACACGTCTAACGGATGCGATTGGTCATCTCATCATGTTCTTTGCGTTGTTGTTTGCCAGTATTGCAGCAGCAAATCATTTAGGCTTCACTCAAGTCAGTGATTTATTAAGTAAATTCATTGAATTTGGTGCACAAATCGTACTTGGTGCGGTGATTTTGGCAATCGGTTTCTGGTTGGCAAATGTGGTTGCAAACGTAGTAAAACGTTCACAAAATGGCTCAAACTTCCTTGCAAACTTGGTTCGTGTACTCATCATGGGCTTAGTATTAGCAATGGGCCTGCGTGCAATGGGTATCGCTGACTCTATTGTAAACCTTGCATTCGGCTTAACTTTGGGTGCAGTTGCTGTGGCATTTGCTTTGGCATTCGGTCTAGGTGGCCGTGAAGCGGCTGCACGTTTGTTAAAGCGTGTTCAAGACAAAGCTGAAAAAGAAATCGATGATAAAGACAATAAGCCTACTTTCTAATTGAAGATAGTCGCAAGTTTATTTATCGTAAAGCCGTCTAAACCTTGTGTTTAGGCGGTTTTTTTATTATCAAGATGACATTTTTAACATATTTATTTTCAATTTTCCCATTTTAAAATTTGCAAAATATCCCAAAAAGCGTTAATTTTAATTCTTCTCTTTTTTATTTACATCACATCTGCTTATGTCACTGATTCCGAAATTATTACAGCAATGTGCTTATGATTTTCCCAAGCCTTTTGAATTAGAACAACAAGGGCGATTAGATGAACATGGTTTGATTTGTATTGGTGGTGATTTAAGCCCGAGCAGTTTGGTCTATGCTTATTATCATGGTATGTTCCCGTGGTTTAATACTGGCGAGCCGATTTATTGGTGGAGTCCCGAGCCACGTTGTGTGATTTATCCCAAACAATATCAACCTAGTAAAAGCCTTGTGCGTAATATCAAAAAGCAGGATTATTTATTACGTATTGATTATGATTTTGAACAAGTGATTCAAAACTGTGCTGCTCCACGCAATTATAGCCAAGACACATGGATTGGTAGCAGTATGATTGATAGTTATATTGCATTACACCGTTTGGGCTTGGCACATAGTATTGAAATTTGGCAAAAAAACATTGATGGCGAAAAGATGATTGGTGGTTTGTATGGCGTCAATTTGGGAAGTGGCTTTTTTGGTGAATCGATGTTTCATAAAGTCACCGATGCATCCAAAATGGCTTTTTTTGCCTTGATGATGCTTGCCAAACGCGAAAACTGCCCTTGGGTCGATGGTCAATTAGAAAATCCACATCTTATTAGTTTAGGTGCAAGTTTGATTTCTCGATACGATTTTTTACATGATTTACAGCAGACTGTAAATTTAGAATGCGTAGATTGGAAAAAATATCAACATCAAGACTTTAATCTAAAACAATGCCTAGAAAATATCAAGTTTATGCATAACGAGTAAATCTCGCATATTGACTCTAAGCACAGTCAAAGTATCAAGATGACTTTATATTATATTTATCAAAATGTTGTGAAAAATTATGGCACTTACCACAGACTTAGTCCTTAAAGAATTAAATTATTTTCTAACACCTACACACCATTGTAGTTATATTAAAGAATTGAATGCACAGATGATCTTTTTAGATCCGAAGCAACCTGTTACGACGCAATTACTATCGAAATTGTCACGTGCAGGCTTTCGTCGCAGTGGCGATTTTATCTATCGCCCAGAATGTCAGTTGTGTAAGCAATGTCTTTCATGTCGCCTTGTTGTGCAAGATTTTCTACCCAATAGTAAGCAAAAAAAGGCGATAAAGCGTAATAAAGACTTGACTTATCATATCCGTAAAGTAGAAGACATGAATGAAATCCATTATGCCTTGTACGAAAAATATATCCAAATTCGCCACGCTGACGGTGATATGTATCCACCGAGTCGAGAGCAATTTGATAATTTCCTAAAAATCTCTTGTACAGATACTTTTGCTTTGGAATTGTGGGATAAGCAACAATTAATTTGTGTCGCTGTATGCGACTATTTAGACGATGGGATTTCTGCTGTCTATACATTCTTTGACCCAGATCAACAGCATCGCAGTCTGGGTGTATACTCTATTATCAGCCTTATCGAATATACAAAAAAATTAAACCTTGACTATATCTATTTAGGCTATTGGGTGCCACATGCCAAAAAAATGCGTTATAAAAGTGACTATCAGCCTTTGGAAGTTTTTTTGGAAGAGCGTTGGTATAAGCTTGCCAGTAATTTTGATGAAAAAGCATTATATGAATTGGGAAATAGCCTAATGATACCCACCACTGAAATAGACGGTGAAAAGGCTTAACATTCTTATAAATAGCATAAAAAAAACCTTATACCATCACGATATAAGGTTTTTTTGTTTTAAATCGATTGCCTAAGACATCAGTAAATCGCCATGTGATCACGATGGATCATTTCAGGGGAGCGTATTTCACCTAATACCTGATGTACTTTGTCCAAGTTTAATCCTTTGATCTTTTCTGCAGATTGTGAGCTAAAATTCACCATACCTACTGCCACACGCTGCCCTGTTTGATCAATGCACTCGACCACATCACCACGCTGAAAATGACCTTGTACTGCCACAACACCCACAGGCAACAAACTACGATGATTTTGCTTAATGGCTTGTACTGCCCCTGCATCGATCACCAAACGCCCTGCTGTTTGTAGATGAGCTGCTAACCATTGCTGACGAGCAGTAATGCGGTCATTTTCTGTATTAAATAATGTACCAAGCATTTCACCTTGCATCAGACGTGACAATACCAAAGGCTGTTCGCCACTTGCAATCAATGTTGGGCAACCACCCTTTGCAGCCAAACGTGCCGCACGTACCTTGGTCAGCATACCGCCACGCCCCAGCACACCACCATCGCCTGCAATATCAAACAAACTCTCATCCAATGCATGCACTTCTGGTAATAATTTGGCATCTGGATGCTGACGTGGATCTGCATCGAATAATCCTTGCTGATCAGTCAAAATAATCAGTACATCCGCTTGTACCTGTGCTGCGATCACAGCAGCTAAAGTGTCATTATCACCAAAACGAATCTCATCTGTAGCTACAGTATCATTTTCGTTGATCACAGGAATAACCCGCCATGCCAACAGCTGACGTAAGGTATCGCAAGAATTTAGATAGCGTCTTCTATCGCTTAAATCATCGTGTGTCAGCAAGATTTGTGCAGTCTGGATTTGATGATGTTGTAGTGCAGATGACCATGCCTGTACCAATCCCATCTGTCCAATTGCAGCACAAGCTTGCAAAGCAGGCAAATGATCTGGACGCTGTGCAAGCTGCATACGCACCATACCTTCTGCTACTGCACCACTTGATACCAAAATGATTTCAACACCCTGTTGATGTAACGCAGCAATTTGTCCAACCCAATGTTGAATGATTTCCGTATCTAGACCTTGTCCGTTGGCGGTAAGAAGTGCTGAGCCGATTTTTATCACGATACGGCGATAATTTGAAGTATCACGGGTAGTGCTATGCATAAAAATTGCCTAAATTCTGTATCAAATAAATGGTTTAATTTGAGCGACTATCTTAACTGAATCATAGATAATGGCAAAGTTTTATTTTATGCATAACTATCTTAATTTGGTCAATCAATACTTATTAGAACTCATCAGTACACATGTTATGTTTGTGAGCATAAAAACCTTTTGCTAAGATGCCAAACTCAAAAAAATACCGCTTTTTATGGCTTATCTTTCATGAAAAAAACTTCCCAACTGACACATTATCGTTATCATTTACTATTGAGCAGTATATTAATCTGTTCTGAACCAGTCTTTGCCAATACAACAGTTCAAAACAATAGTGATCATCATAACTTAACACCACAAACTACAGCTGCCCCTGTATCACCACAAGCGTGTATCGGATTATCAAGCAACAGTGATCGATTGGCTTGTTATGATCAGCTTTTTCCACCATCAGCAGTGAGGATTTTAAAAATCGTATTGGAGAACTTGGACAAAATATCCGTACCAATATAGAGAGTTATGATTTGGTTGGTGAGGCACCAAAGTTTGATCCAAGTGTATCATTGCTTGATCAACGCTGGGAATTATCGCCAAATAGCAAACTCGGTACATGGCAATTGCGTGCCTACCAGCCGATTTATGCTATGCCTCTAACTTGGACTTCTCATAAAAATGAGCTACCATCCAGTCCAAATCAAAATAATACTGTGACTTCACCACAAGATCTAAAAAGTACAGAGATGAGGTTTCAATTATCTTTGAAATCAAAAGTCATGCAAAATGTGTTTGGTGATAATGGTGATGTTTGGTTTGGCTATAGCCAGTCATCACGTTGGCAAATTTTTAATGGTCAACAATCTCGCCCATTCCGCGAGACCAACTATGAACCAGAAGCCATGTTTGTTTGGCGTACCAATTACAACTTTTTAGGTTTGCATGGTCGATTATTAGGTTTGAGTTTTAACCATCAGTCGAATGGTCGTTCTGATCCATTCTCACGCAGCTGGAATCGTGCGATGCTGAATATTGGTCTTGAAAAAGATAACTTTACGTTGATGCTACGCCCTTGGTATCGTCTTGAAGAAAAGCGTGCTGAAGACAATAACCCTGACATCAAAAACTATATCGGTCGTGCTGACTTGACTGCAAATTATAAATGGAAAGACCAGAATTTTTCTTTGATGTTAAGACATACGCTTAAAGGCGGAGAAAATAATCGTGGTGCAGCACAATTCGATTGGTCTTTTCCTTTAACCAATAATTTCCGTGGATATGTGCAACTGTTTGATGGTTATGGTGAAAGTCTTATTGACTACAATCATCGTGCGACTCACATTGGTTTAGGTGTTTCATTGGCAAATTGGTTCTGATTTTAAGACTAACCGATAAATCATATATATGAAAATACCGCTAGATTTTAGCGGTATTTTTTGTTCAGGAAGAGTTCTTTCTTTAGATTTTGAATAAAATCAATCATAAATCTTAAACTGCAACCAAATATTACCACGTACATAATCACCGACTTCATATTCTTTATCGCCAACATGATTAATCATACGTACAATAATAGGCTGGGCATTTTCTTCACGCATGATTGCCACGTCATAGAAAATCACGTTTTGACCCATCAAATTATAATGGCTTTTCCCGACAATATCACCTTGGAACCAAGCTTCATCTTCTTGACCTAAATGCTCACCATACAGATACGCCACCATTTTCGATATATCGATCGTCACAGGCTGTAGGTCATCGGCATTTTTTGGTTGCCATTGTTTGAGTAACTCTTGCAAATTGTCAGGTGTTTTGCCTTGATGATCTACCAAAATATCATTTAACGCACGGTGGTGATGAATTGCCGCTGGATCGTCGATTTGCATGGTTTCAGTTGTTGGCACTTTCTCCAAATTGTATGAAAATGCACTCAATTCAATATCGTAACTCTTGCCTGCCTGATAACAAGCTTGATTGACCGCAAACAAACTATCATAACCATATAACACTGTACCATTCGCCAATTCAGCTTGCAGTACACCCTCGTGATTGTTAGTACAAGATAAAATACGTGTGATTTTAGCTTGTACTTTATAAGGGCTGGTAAAGCTTGGAAACGCTGTTTTTAGACTTTTAGGATGGTGATTTTCAACCAAAACAATTTGATTGATGACCACATCACTATTCTCTGGACCTTGCAATAACCATACATCTTTTGGCAATTGACGTTCGTCATGGCACAAGCCCATTGGTGAGCTTGGACTGCTTAATGCGTACTGCAACCACAGTGTAACATCATTGTCTGAGTCTTGCGTCAGAATTTTCCAATGTTCGGCATGACCGCCAAAGTGTTCGCAATCTAAATGAATGATTTCAATTTGTTGATGGTTACTGTTATTCATATTGGTCATTAAAAATGGTTAAGCCTAAAACTAATATTATGCCAAACGTATAAATTTCAAGTCTAATGATTAAAAATCTATGCTAATTTATCCCTCTTTATGATAAGGGTGGATTCTTGCCATCATAAAGGTATCTAAATATTTGCCATCACCAAAAGCAAAATCTTTGAATAAACCTTCTTTGATAAATCCGTGTTTTTCATAAAAATCAATGGCCTTTTGATTGTCAGCATAGACTTTCAATTGTACACGGTGCAGATTGAGCCAATTATCCGCCAAGTCCAAAATATGTTTAAGCAAGGTACTGCCTACACCTTTGCCTTGTGCGGATGTCGATACTGCAATGACAAATTCAGCAATATGATTGCAACGTGGTCTTGTTTCCACTGTCAAAGCAACATTACCAATCATTTTACCGTCTGACTCAGCAACAAAGGAATAGACATTGCTTGGTATATTTTGCATGCGTTGTTGCCAAATGCCATAAGATTGCATGGGTAATTGTAAAGTTTGGCGATAAATTTCAGGCTCACGATATAATTCTGCAAGTGCGTTCGCATCTTGAGATTCTGTAGCCCTAATGATTAAATGTGCTGAATGATTAGCCATATCATACTCCCTGATTTTAAATATGTCATTGCTACGCAAAATATAATACAAGACAAGCCAATTGAATATATATAATTCTTTATCAAGTCACAATCGTTTTTATTTCAATTTCAGCGTATTTTAATCACACCTAGACAAAAAAATTAAAATCCATCACAATGACTGCGTCACCTCGCACCAATTGATCCAACCATCATGTTTCAATCACCGCTCTTATCAAAACTACAGCAACATCTTGAATTTCATGATGTTTATCATCAGGATGCTGATGCAGCAGTTTTGGTCGCGATTACTGATGAACTTGAGCCAAAAATTTTATTGAGCAAACGTGCAGGACACTTACGTCAACATGCTGGCGAAGTATCTTTCGTGGGTGGCAAACGTGATGCAGAAGATGCGAATGATATTCACGTCGCTTTGCGAGAAGCCTTTGAAGAAATTGCTCTATTGCCCGAACAAGTACAATTATTAGGTGAATTACCGATTCAACGTTCCAAATCAGGCTTGCGTGTGCGTCCGATTGTGGCAGTGATTGATAAAGATTTGCCTCTTACGCTACAAGCAGACGAGATTGAACACATTTTTTATTTACCACTACAACAATTTATTCAAGACACACCGCAACCTTATACTGTGCATTTTTTAAATCAAAATTGGATTTTTCCTAGTATTCATTTTATAGAGAATGTGAATGGTGAGCCAAGATTGAGTATTGTGTGGGGTTTGACTGCAACAATTTTAAATGTATTACTCAAAAAAGGCTTACAACAACACAAGGAATGGTTTGATTTTTATCGTCAAGATTAACCAATTATTACATCTTTATGTGGATTTATAATATTTTTCCCCAGTGAAATGGTGATTTTTGTCAGTCGCTCAAGTATCATAGGCAAGTTTTAAATTGCCCGAGTCTGCTATGTCATCGCATTCAGCCAAAATCCTAGCCTTAGAAACAGCCAATGAGCAGTGTTCTGTCGCTTTATCACATGGTCAAGAGATTGTTTTTTTTCAAGAAAATTTTGAACCAAGAATGCAAACACAGCTTATTTTACCAATGATTGAGCAAGCACTCGCTCATGCACATTGGACATGGAAAGATCTCGATGCGATTGCATTCAGCCGTGGACCTGGTGCATTCAGTGGTGTGCGTATCAATGCAGCTGTGGCACAAGCTTTGGCATGGGCAAACGATTTACCCGTACTGCCTATCTCAACTTTGCAAGCGATTGCCCAAAAAGCCTATCAGAAGCTCGCTAATGAGCAAATTAGTGCCGTGATTGATGCACGTATGAATGAAGTATATTTTGCAAATTATCAATTGCAAGATGGCATAATGCACTTACAAGGCGAAGAGCAATTATTAAGTTATGTAGATGCACAGCAAAGTGCATTATCTATCTGTGTTGGCAGTGGTGCAAACTTATTGCAAAATACTGAAAATTCAATGATTGTCGATGCCAGTATTCATGCAGATGCAATTGCGATTAGCCAATTGGCACAGTACGATTGGCAACATAACAAAGCCGTCCCTGCTGAGCAAGCATTGCCCGTATATTTGCGTGACAATGCATGGAAAAAAATTGCTGAGCAAAAAGCCTAAACTCAGATTTTATTTAAATTAAAACATTTCTCTCAATGTGAAATGATGTCATCCTATCAAGAGTCGAATCTATGGATATTTTATTGTTAATCAAAGCGGTCATCATGGGTATTGTCGAAGGCATTACCGAGTTTTTACCGATTTCTAGTACGGGGCATTTGATTCTCGCCGCAGAATTAATGGATTTTTGGACCAAAGAAAAAGCTGACTTATTTATTGTCGCGATTCAAATGGGTGCCATTTTGGCAGTAATTTACCAATATTGGGGTCGCCTGTGGGGTGCAGCAATGGGTATGCTGACAGGTGAGAAAAAAGGTCGCCATTTAGCCATTACTATTATTATTGCATCCATTCCAATTATGTTGGTCGGTTTGACTTTTGGTGAAAAAGTAAAAGAATTATTATTTAATAATGTCACTGTTGCTTTGGGCTTGATTATTGGTGGCTTTATTATTTTATGGGTAGAAAATAGACCGAAAAAAATCGAAGCTGAAGAAGTTGAAGATTTGACTTTGAAACAAGCAATGATGATTGGTTTGATCCAAACGCTAGCTATTATTCCTGGTACTTCTCGCTCAGGCTCTAGTATTATTGGTGCGATGATGCTTGGCGTATCCCGTAAAGCGGCGACTGAGTTTTCATTCTTTTTAGGTATTCCAGTATTAGTGGGTGCAGGTGTTTTAGACCTGTATAAACAACATCATATCTATGAAAGTGGTGCTGATTGGACAGTATTTTTTGTGGGTTTGGTTGTTTCATTTGTTTCTGCATTACTTTTTATCCGTATGCTTGTTGCTTATGTTGCGAAACGTGATTTCAAAATTTTCGCTTATTACCGTATTATTTCTGGTGTAATTATTCTGTTATTCGCTTTGACAGGTTGGAAATTGTGGTAGTTTAACATTACTGCATTAAAAAGATATGCTGAATTTATACAGTTTAAATCACTTACACGCACAGGCACAATATTGGCAAGAACAATATTGTGCTTTGTCACAACAGCCACTCAATGTTATTTTTGTTGAAAATATTAATATTAAGTTTCTACGTCAAAATCCAGAATTAAGTTTAATTTTGGACGATGATGGTTTACATCTGGCATGGAACAGCATGAAAATGCAACCCGCTTGGCAAGATGAAATTTATCGCCTCAAACACGCCAATACCAAAAATGAATTGTTGGCACATGCCTGTTATCAACAGCAAGGACAAAACATTTTAGATTGTACCGCTGGCTTAGGGCATGATGGTCTATTACTGGCAAGTTTGGGCTTAAATGTCACATTAATTGAACGCCATCCAATTCTGTATTTATTATTGCTCACAACATGGCAGAACGCTTTACATCATCCTCAATTAAAAATTTATGCAGAAAGAATGCATATTGTCCATGCGGAATCAGCAGACTATTTGACCCAAATTCAGCCAAAACAATATGACGTGATTTATTTAGATCCGATGTTTCCACAACGTGATGCCAATCAAAAACAAGCCAAAAAACAAGCACAGGTCAAAAAGCAAATGCAGGTTTTACATCATTTGTTAAGTTTAGAACATGAAATTGATTTGGGTGAAAACCTACTCTCTCTAGCACAAGCCAAGTCGAAACGTGTTATTGTAAAGCGTCCACGTCACGCAGAAGCTTTGAATCAACAAATGCCACAACATCAATGGCTCGGCGATGCGGTGCGTTTTGATGGTTACTTTCAGTTAGACTGATTTTTTCTGTTTAAAAGTAAATAAAAACAGTCTATTAGGCTAAACACCATCACTTTGTTATATCGCATACCAAACTTTAAAATAAATTACATTTCACCTTAAAATCATTAAGATTTAAACATTGAATTATTTCGCAAAATCATGTTACATTATGAAATAATTTAAACCTTTTGTTACAACTTTATACAGGCTGTGATTTCTTGACTACATCAGATAACAATACAAAAAACACCAACATTGTCATGGATTTGGACATCCAAGCTACACCTTTTTTTTGGCAAAATATTTGGCGTAATCAAGTTGCAGGCATGCTTGCTTTTTTGGGTTCTCGACGCTGTTTTGATTGGGTCGCACCTACCGCACGACAATTATTACTTTGGGGAATTTTTGGTTGTCTTGCCAACACTCTAGTAGCTTGGCTAATTGCCAACCAACAAGGTGAATTTAATGCTCAAGGTTTGGTCAGCTATGTATTATGGCCATTTTTGGCATTGATTGCAGGGGTTTTTGTTGCACAAAAATTAGAATATCCAAAAATTGCTTTAGTACCCGCTTTATTATGGCTGGTACTTGATGTCAATATTGCCCTTTTTCAAAGCCTGATACAATTTCTGTCAATTGTGAATTTATTGCCAGCGATCATCTATCCCATTTTACCGCCATTAATTTTAGGTCTGTTTATTTGGCAAAGTATGGCTGTAGTGTGGGTATTGTCTAAAGTATTACACTGGCCGTGGTGGGAACGGATTTTGATTCTTTTGGCAACCCTAGTCACTTTGGTTGTATGGCAATCTACCAGTAAGACACAGCCGATTTGGAAATTCGATGAGCCAACGCCAACTATATCAGAGCAAGCTGTATATGCACAAAGTACCTTGCTCAATCAAGCTTTGGACGGTGTACAGCTGAATGCTCAAGCACAAACCCAGTGGTACTTTTTGGGTATTGCGGGTGCGGGATACCAAAATGTGTTTAAATCTGAAATTGAACGCATGAAAGAGCAGTTTGATACTCGTTTTGGTACATTAGGTCATTCAATTGCATTGATTAATAATCAAGAGACGACTGATACCCTGCCGATGGCAACCAAAACCAGTATTGCTGAAGCTCTAAAACGTATCGGACAAAGAATGAATCGTGATAATGATGTATTATTTTTATACATGACATCACATGGTTTAGAAAATCAATTTGAGTTGGCACAAGAGCCTATTGATATGGATGATATCGATCCGCAATGGTTACGTAAAGCTCTGGATGATGCCAATATCCGTTGGCGTGTAATTGTGGTATCTGCCTGTTATTCAGGAAGTTTTATTCCTGCTTTGCAGTCGCCTGATACTTTAGTGATTACCGCATCAGCCAGTGATAAATCATCTTTTGGTTGTAGTAACGAAGCGGATTATACTTATTTTGGGCGTGCTTTTATTGATGAGGCAATGCGAAATAACAGTAGCTTAAAGGCAGCATTTGATCAAGCACAAGCCACAGTGCAAAAGTGGGAAACTGCACAAGGTTTTGATCCGTCAGAGCCACAATGGTCATTGGGTCAAAATATGCAATTGATTTTGCCACAATTCGAAAAGCGTCTTTTTCCTCAAAATATGGCAACTGGCGTTACCGCAACACCGTCAGCAACACCAACGCCACTACTGATGGGACAAACACAACCTAGCACAAATCCTATTATCAATAAAGAAACGACCAAAGCAGATACAAGCCAAAACCTAAATGGCAATAGTAGCAGGATGCAACCTACATCGCAAAATACTGGGCAAACTGTATCTTAGATCCCGTTACGCAATCCCTAACAATCTCTTTTCTTTAGGGCGATGAGCTATGCTAGAATATTTGGCTTAAGCATGTTTTTTAAACCACACATCCCCTGTCACAATGATTATGCATGGGCTATTTTAGGGTAAATATATGTCAGATTGGCCACCGCAACCAAACAATAATCAGTCTAACAACAATCACGTACCGCAACCACAGCAACAAGGTCAGCAACCTACGGGTCAAGAATGGAAGATTTTAGAAAAAGCCGTTCTTTCTTCCGTGGAAGAGCAACGCCGTGCTAGACGTTGGGGCATCTTTTTCAAACTACTCACTTTCTGTTATCTACTGGTTGTCGTACTACTTATGAGCCGTAGTTGTAGCACAGGTGCTGGACTAAATAGCAGTAAAAAACCAAATGTCAATCGTGAACATTTGGCAGTAGTCAGCATCAACGGAACGATTTCTAATGACAGTAAAAGTGTTAATAGTGCAGACACCAATGAAGCGATTCGCGATGCGTTTGAAGCGAGCAATAGTAAGGCAATTATCTTAGAAATTAATTCCCCAGGCGGCTCGCCAGTACAATCAGACGAAATTTGGCAAGAAATTCGTTATCAAAAAACCAAGTTCCCTGAAAAGAAAGTGTATGCTGTCGTGGGAGATATTGGTGCATCAGGTGCGTATTATATCGCTTCAGCTGCTGATGAGATTTATGTGAATCGCTCAAGCATCATCGGTTCAATTGGCGTCATCATGCCTAACTACAATGTAGAAGAATTGATGCGTAAAGTGGGCGTACAAGATCGCACCATGACTGCTGGTGAACACAAAAATATCTTGAGTATGAGTAAGCCTATTGATGAATTTGAAAAGCAGCATGTTCAAGCTATGCTAGATAACGTGCATTCACATTTTATTGACGCAGTAAAAACTGGTCGTGGCAGTCGATTAAGCACCGATCCTAAAATTTTCTCAGGATTATTTTGGAGTGGTGAACAAGCCATCAAACTTGGTATTGCCGATAAAGTGGGTAGCGTTGATACATTGTCTCGTGAGCTCAAAATTGACCGCGTAGTAGACTATACTGTGAAACACAATCCATTGGATTCAATTTTGGGTATGAGTGCTAATGCCGTTGGACAAGGCATTGGACAATCGTTGAAAAAAGAAATTCAAAGTAACAATGATGTCAGCCTAAAATAAAGCAAGGTTAATTGATATAGTAAAAGCAGTACTTTGATGAGTACTGCTTTTTTTATTGAAGTGAGCAATATTTTGCTGTCAGTCTAAAAAGGGGTTAAAATTTATCGAACAATAATACTAAGCAAACCAATCATTTATGTTTGCATTCTCCGTACTCAGATTACTACAGTCTAAACATATTTCAATAAACTGCTGAGCAATCTCATCACCTTGTATAGCCGCACGTAAGTACCAGTTCATTGCTTTGGCAAGATCTTGTTGAGTATTTTCACCGTAATAATAGCTGTCTGCAACCCAGCGTTGTGCAGTGACGTCACCGCTATCTGCCAAATCCAACATAAATGAAAATGAAATACTTTCTTGATAAGTATAGTCAGTCAAATTAAGTAGTTTTGCTGTATCGCAACATAGTGCTTTAAATTGATTCAAATTCGACATATTCAGTATTTCTCTTATAGCTAGATAGAGAAAATTATTAATAAATTAGATGTATTGTAGCTTAATTATTACTAAAATCGATATCAAAAAGTTACAAAAAAAATTGAACTAATGTCTAATAGAATTTTTTTAGCCCTTTCATCATTTTTTTTATGATTCTTCAAATCATGAAGAAAGTATGATGATATATAGCTTCTAGCACATGATGATTTATCAATCAAATTAGAAATGATTTTTTTGCTACGTTATGGCTCATTTCTTGATTGGCAAAATGTTACAAATAAGAAGAGATTGAGGTGTAAATATTTTAATCAAAATATTTTTTTATTTTTTTAGTGTCATGATTTATTCATAAGTTCATGAAAAACAATGTAGATTTAATTTAAATGCAAAGGTATAATATATATAAATACAAATATTTATTTTCAATTATGGGTAAAATGTTCCATAAATTACACTTTATGGAGTGATTTTTATACATAAAAATTGACACTTTTATGATTTTATGTGAACTAGTTAAATAAAATATCCGCTATATATTTACTATCGAATATAGTATTATGCTTCCAACCTGTATCATTGATGTAAAACCATGTCTGCATTGATTCATTTCGCTCATGCCAACGGCGTGCCAACACCTGTATATCAGGAGCTATTTTCTTATCTCGATGGTTATGGGATTATTACTCCAGATACTGCCTTTGGAATGCATGATGACTATGCAATAGATATGCACTGGCAAGCATTGACACAGCAGGTCATACAAAGTATTGAACAGCAATACCAAGGAAAAAAAGTGATTGCCGTTGGACATTCACTAGGTGGCATACTCAGTTTACAAGCTGCTATGCAACGTCCTGATTTGATTGAGCAATTAATTTTGTTAGATCCGCCATTATTTGTTGGTTATCATGCTTTGACTTTGCATTTAGCACAAAAGACACATGATTATTTTGTTGATAAAATCAGTCCTGCTGGTCTATCCAAAAAACGTCGTGATCATTGGGAGAATCGAGAACAAGCCCATAGTCTATTACGTCAGCGTGGTTTTTTTAAAGACTTTAGTCAAAATAGCTTTGATCATTATATCCAATATGCCTTGGTAGACGATCAAGAGAACGGCGGTGTTAAATTGGCAGTTGATAAGTCTAAAGAAGTAGATATTTTCCGTAACTTACCTTCATTATATTGGCAAGCACAGCATCGTAAAACATTGGATATGCCTGTCACGTTGATTGCAGGTCAAGATAGCCCTTTTGTAAAACAAGCTACTGCCCAAGCGAGTGCCAAAGCATTCGGCTTTGAATATATGGAAATAGCAGGAGGACACATGTTTCCGTTACAATTTCCGAAGCAAACGGCTACTTTAATCCAGCAATTAATCCTGCAAAATACGCTTTAAGTAAAAGCAAAAAAATACCGCTAGATGATAGCGGTATTTTGATATTATGTTGATTAAGTGTACTGATTAGCCGTGCTTTTTCGCAAAGTCTTGCATAAATGAAACCAATGCTTGTACACCTTCTAACGGTATCGCATTATAAATACTGGCACGCATACCGCCCACCGAACGGTGTCCTGCCAAATTTAACAAATGACGTTGTTCCGCTTCTGCAAGGAAAGTTTTTTCCAAGCTTTCATCTGCCAAAGTAAATGGCACGTTCATCAATGAACGGTTTGGTTTAGCGATTGGATTATGATAAAAGCCACTTTGATCGATATAATCATACAATAATTGGGCTTTTTGCTGATTGATAGCATGAATTGCCTCTACCCCACCCTGTGCTAATAACCATTCAAAAACCAAACCAGCTAAATACCAAGAATAAGTTGCTGGCGTATTGAGCATAGAGCCATTTTTGGCTTGTTCGCTATATCGCAACACATTTGGTGTAATGCTTTGAGCTTGGTCTAATAAATCTTTACGAACAATCGCAATCGTTAGACCCGCAGGACCAATATTTTTTTGAGCACCTGCATAAATCAAACCAAAACGACTCACGTCCAGAGGTGCAGAAAGAATACTTGAAGAGAAGTCAGATACTAATGGCTTATCTGTATCAGGAATCTCGCTAAATTGCAGACCGCCAATGGTTTCATTATCCGCATAATGCACATAGCATGCGTCATTCGATAATTGCCATTCGCTTTGTGGCGAAATACGAAACTGACCATCTTGTTGTTTTAATGCGTCAATGACATTAATCTCGCCATAACGCTGTGCTTCTTTATAGGCTTTTTCTGACCAAATCCCTGTATGGATATAATCAGCTTTATTATTTTTTCCCAATAGGTTTAAAGCCACTGCTGAAAATTGTAAGCTTGCACCACCTTGTAAAAATAGCACTGCATAATCATCAGAAATATTCATCAGCTTGCGTAAATCAGCCTCTGCTTTTTCTGCTACAGCCATATAGTCTTTACTACGATGGCTAATTTCCATCACCGATACGCCTTTGCCCTGCCAATCAAGCATTTCTGCTTGGGCTTTTTCCAAGACTGCGGTAGGTAAACTTGCAGGACCAGCACAAAAATTATAGGCACGCATGACAACATTCCAATCATTTGAAAAGAGAGTCAGTGAGTTTAGCAGAGATTGAATCATTTTTTTATCTTTTAAATATAAAAATGAATTATTTTTTTCGATTAATTTAAAGATTTTCTAATGGTTAGCAAAATGTATTTCACACCAAAAATAAAAATAGTCTCTCATCTCTTTATGGTGAGTGACTAAAGATTCTGCCATACAAATCATCAATATATCGATCAAATTTATCAGCAAAAAAATAAGGGATGAACCGTGTCACCCCTTATTTACTTACGATATATTTTGCTTCATACAAACGCAATGAATAGATTAAGCGTCTTGCTCACCTTCAACACGTTGTCTAAATTTTTGACCTGCACGGAAAGTCACCACACGTCTAGCCGTAATTGGAATCTCCTCTCCTGTCTTTGGATTTCGTCCTGGTCTCTGACGCTTGTCACGTAATTCAAAGTTACCGAAACCTGATAGTTTCACTTGTTCGCCGTTAATCAGAGATTGACTTAACTCGTGGAAAAATAACTCCACCAACTGTTTGGCTTCTCGGCGATTCAAGTGAGTCTTTTCACTCAAGTGTTCAGCCATCTCTGCCTTTGTTAATGCTGTCATGACGCCCTCAATTTTGCATTATATTTTGATTCCAATGTCTGAATGACATTATCCATGGTCTGTTTGATTTCCGCATCTTCTAGCGTGCGAGATGCATGCTGGAATTGCAAAGCAAATGCCAAAGAACGATGCCCATCTTCTACACCCTGTCCAGTGTAAACGTCAAATAACCAAACATCATCAAGTAAGCCATCGGCAGTTTGACGAATGGTTTGGATGATTTGATTATTATCGATTTTGTCACTAATTACAATCGAAATATCGCGTTTAACGGACGGAAAACGTGAAAGTTCTGTAAATTTGTGGCTAAAACTGCGAAGAAGTTGGTCTTTATCTAACTCTGCCAACCAAGTTTGCCCTAAATCCAAACTTTCTTCAAGTGATGGATGTAAACGACCTAAATAACCAATTGATTTTCCTTGTACAAGGATTTCAGCCGATTGTCCTGGATGCAACCATGCACGCTCACTACGCACATATTCAATCTCAGTTTTCACATCATACTTTGCTAAGCTTAATAACTGCTCTACTTCAGCTTTAAGATCATAAAAATCCATGCCTTTGGCTTTACCGTGCCATTGTTCTGGTAAATGTGAACCGACTGCAATCATTGCCAAAGTTGGAATTTGTTGTAAACTGTCAATATTTTGCTCTGCACCCACCGCAAAACGCAAACCCAATTCAAAGAAACGCACACGATGTTGCTGACGGTTTAGGTTGTACTGTACACACGGAATCAAGCTACTCACCAAAGTACTACGCATCACCGCCAATTCACTAGAAATTGGATTGGCTAATGCCAAAGTATGTCCATTTGGATTAAGCTGTTGTTCCAATTTTTTATCGACAAAACTAAAGCTAATCGCTTCTTGATAACCTAAGCTAACCAAAGTTTGGCGTAATTGTCCAATTTCAGTTTGATCTTGATAATCTTCAAGCTTGATTGGCATGCTGGCATGACCGACTGGAATATTGTCATAGCCGTAAATACGAGCAATTTCTTCAATCAAATCCTGATAAATATTCAAATCATAACGGTGACTTGGCGGTGTCACTGTCCAGCTACTGTCGCCATGGCTTTCAACTTGGCATTCCAAACGCTGTAATGTATCCACGATAAAATCAGCAGAAATAGGGAAACCCAATAGTTTATCCACTTGTGCTTGACTTAGCTCAATCGCATGACGTTTTGGCAAGGCATCAGCCTTTTCTGCACTGATAATTTGTGAAAATTCACCGCCTGCATATTGTTTAATCAATTGACTAGCACGTTGCATAGCAAGCATCGGCAAATTGAAATCCACACCACGCTCAAAACGTTGTGATGCGTCAGTATGCAAACCAAAACGTCTTGCACGCCCTGCAATGGCAATCGGTTCAAAGAAAGCACTTTCTAATAAAATATCAGTGGTGCTATCGGTCACGCTTGATGATAAGCCACCCATGATACCACCAATCGCCAATACTTTGACATCATCGGCAATCACGGTAATATCGTCATGTAACTCAACATTTTGCTCATTCAGCAATTGCAAGGTCTCGCCTGCTTTTGCCAAACGCACTTGAATGCCACCTTGTACGCCCGCAAAATCAAATGCGTGCATCGGCTGACCAAATTCCATCATTACATAGTTGATAATGTCCACCAAAATGCTATGACTACGAATACCCGAACGACTCAAAGCACGTTCCATCCATTCAGGCGTGACGGCTTTGGTATTGACGTTTTTCACCACACGACCCAAATAACGTGGTGCGGTGTCACTGACTAAATTTACCGTTAAATCACTTTGGAAATCTGCAGGAACATCAACAATTTCACTGGCTTGATAAGTCATTTTGTTAATGACGGCAATCTCACGGGCAATACCACGCAAGCTAAAGCAATCGCCACGGTTTGGCGTGATGCTAATATCTAACACACGATCATCAAGATTCAAATAATCACGGATATTTACGCCCACTGGTGCATCATCGGCAAGCTCTAACAAGCCGTCGATTTTATCTTCCAAACCAATTTCAGATGCACCGCACAGCATACCTTGCGATTCTACGCCACGCAATTTGCCTTTTTTAATTTTAAAATCTTTGGGCAAAACCGCACCCACTACCGCTACTGGGGCTTTCATACCGACACGTACATTCGGTGCACCGCAGACGATTTGTAATGGATTGCCATCGCCAATGTTTACAGTTGTCACACGCAAGCGATCCGCATCTGGATGTTGCTCTACCGTCAAGACTTCACCAACCACTACACCAGTAAACGGCTCAACCACTGGGGAATTGTCATCAATTTCCAAACCCAACATGGTCAATTGTTCAGCTAGAGCAGCATCGCTATCTACAGCAGGATTGACCCAACTGCGTAGCCATTGTTCGCTTAATTTCATGTTAATTTTCCTAATTTTGTAAGACTATTACTTTGAACGTAATTTAAGCATAAATATCATTATATTTATTTTTAATTCATAGTTAAATTTTAATTCGTTAGTAGGGTGCGTCTTACGCACCTTTTCAATAACGACATTAAAATGGTGCGTCTTGCGAAACAATGTTTCTCACACCCTACTTTTCAAAATAATATAATTACAATGCAAATATGCTGTTTTTTTTGCTTAAATCACGTTATTTCAACCAATGCGATTATGCAAATTGTGCCAAGAAACGCACGTCATTTTGATAGAACATACGCAAATCATTGATGCCATAACGCAACATGGCAAAACGCTCAATGCCTAGACCAAAGGCAAAGCCTGAATATTGTTCTGGGTCGATGCCACATTGTTGCAATACGCTTGGATGCACCATGCCACAACCCATCACTTCTAACCATTTGCCACGCTCATCCATAATATCCACTTCGGCACTTGGCTCAGTGAATGGGAAATAAGATGGACGGAAACGTACGGTCAATTCTTTTTCAAAGAATGCTTGTAACAGATTGATAATCATACCTTTAAATTCGGTAAAATTGGTATTTTCTGTTACATACAAGCCTTCCATTTGATGGAACATTGGCGAATGCGTTTGGTCTGAATCACAACGATACACACGACCTGGGCAAATAATACGAATCGGCGGTTTGCTCACTTCCATAGTACGGATTTGCACGCCTGACGTATGGGTACGCAATAAATGCTTGGCATCAAAATAAAAGGTGTCGTGCATGGCACGTGCAGGGTGATGACTTGGAATATTTAACGCTTCAAAGTTATGATAATCATCTTCGACTTCAGGACCTTCTGCGACTTTAAATCCTGCTTTGGTAAAAAACTGCGTCAAACGTTGTTGTACTTGGCTCACTGGGTGAATACTGCCCGCTTGTTGTCCACATGCAGGCAACGTAATATCAATACTTTCACTTGCCAACTTGGCATTTAAAGCTTGTTGTTGTAAAAATTGTTGGCGTTCATTCAAACCTTGGGTAATGCTTTCACGCAAAGCATGAATTTTTGCACCTTCAGTTTTACGTTGTTCGGCATCCATTTTGCCTAAAGATTTGGATAATTCTGCCAATTGGCTTTTTTTACCAGTAAAGTGAACACGAACTTGGTCAAGGCTGGCTAAATCTTGGGCATTGGCAATGGCAACTTGTGCCTCTTGCATTAAAGCATCGATTGACAGTGCAGTCATAAATCTTCTCTATGGGTTGAAGTCAATAAAAATCGCTATAGTTTAGCAGTTTTCTAAGCATTTGTATTGCTCAATAACTGCTGTAAGGTTTGTTTTTCAATGGCATAGTAACGTTTTAATTCATCTACTTTTGCCATCATTGTCGCATCAGGTTGATTTAAATCCTGTGTAGCATGCTTTTTAATCGCCAAAATCATTTTATTTTTACTGGTATGCTCAAGGCTAACAAATTCCAAAATTTTGGTTTCATAACCATAAGCTTGCAACATCATCGCACGCAAACTATCGGTGAGCATTTCCGCTTGTTGCCCTTGATGCACGCCAAATTGCAACATCGGCTGTAAAATCACAGGTGATTTCAGCTGTGGACGCAATTCTTTGTGGCAACATGGTGCGGTCATAATCACTTTTGCACCCAAACGAATGCCCGTATGAATGGCAAAATCTGTCGCAATATCACAAGCATGCAATGCAATCATCACATCGGTTTGCTCAGGTTGATAACTTCGGACATCGCCTTGGAAAAATTTTAACGCATCAAAACCAACTTGCTCAGCAGTATCTTGGCAAAATTGTACCAATTCATCACGTAACTCAACGCCTGTCACTTTTGGGCTAAAACCATGTTCACGCAAATAATCATACACCGCAAAAGTCAAATAGCCTTTGCCCGAACCAAAATCTACCACATGTAAATCTTGTGCTTGCTGTGCATCCGTCACCAATTTGGCTTCTTTAATCGCCCCTGAGAAAATCTCAATAAATTTATTAATTTGTTTCCATTTTCTCGACATACTGGCGATAAGCTGTTGTTGATGGTCATTAATGCCAAGATGCTGTAAAAACGGTGCTTGTGCATTGACATAGCGTTTCTTTTCACGATTATGCGATTGATTTAAATCATTATTTTCAATAACTTTAGTGACATTTTTGCTTTTACTGTGTAGCAATTGCCACTGTTGTTTTTTAAATTTGAGTTGTAATTCTTGCCCTGTTAAGAACGCATTGGCTTGTCTAAAATGATTTAAAAAGTCATTTAAAACTTGTTCGCATTCATCTTGTGCGTAATTTTTGGTCACATCATTGGTTTTATAACGCCATGTGGCTTGTAAATGCGGTTGATTTTTTAGCACAATCGCACGCAAAGTGATTTTTTCTAAGTCACTTTGCTCGCCACGATATTGACTAAAAATGATTTTTTCTAATTGTTGCTGTTGCCAAGCTGTTAAAACTTCGGCAATAAATTGTTGCTGGGCGGTGCTTTGTGTAGCATTTACATTTACGGTATTTAGGTTTGACATCGTCATCATATCAGTGAAGTAACTGGGTATATCATAACATTTTTAGGTAAGATTTTATGCAATACCCACCTATAAATTTACGTTCAATCATATGTATCGTGTCCAAAAAACTGTAGCGTCTAAAATTATTGTTTTTGTTGCTATATTTCAGTCTTTTCATTTTTAAAAGAAAAACTTTATCCCAAAAATGATAACAAATTCATAGCATTAAGATAAAAGACATAGCAAAAAATAAGATTTTTACCACACAAGAATATATAACGAACTGAAAAATATAGATTATTTTTTGTGTTATGACTTTTTTTTATTCACCCTATTCCTTATTTTATCTTTTTTTGTCAGTATAGATACATTACAGTAACACATCATCACATTTTTGCATAAATGTTAACGAAAATGGCGATTGCTGTAAGAACCATCGTCTTGAAACCAAAGGAGTGTATCTATGCAAGACACAGCACAACCAGTCAATTCTAAGGGACGCGTACTTGCTGCCAGTATGATTGGTACAACTATCGAATTCTATGATTTTTATATCTATGCCACCGCTGCAGTATTGATTTTCCCACACTTATTCTTTCCGCCAGGTGATGATACTGCTGCAACATTGCAATCATTAGCGACATTTGCGATTGCTTTCTTAGCACGTCCGTTTGGGTCTGCATTATTTGGACATTTTGGTGATCGTATCGGGCGTAAGGCAACACTTGTCGCTGCACTACTCACCATGGGTATTTCAACTGTAGTAATTGGTCTTTTGCCGACTTATCATGATATTGGTATTACTGCTGCATTACTATTGGCTTTGTGTCGTTTGGGTCAAGGGATTGGCTTGGGTGGTGAGTGGAGTGGTGCGGTATTGCTTGCCACTGAAAATGCCCCTGAAAATAAGCGTGCTTGGTATGGTATGTTCCCGCAACTCGGTGCACCGTTTGGCTTAATTTTGGCAAACACTTCTTTTATTTTATTAAGTATGATGCTCAGTGAACAAGACTTTATGTCTTGGGGTTGGCGTGTTCCATTTTTAGCCAGTGCATTATTGGTCATTGTAGGTTTATATATTCGTCTAAAATTACACGAAACCCCAGCTTTCCAACGTGTTTTAGACAAACAAGAGAAAAAAGAAGTACCGATTGCGGCAGTATTTAAAAATCACTGGAAAGTTTTGCTGGTTGGTATCTTGGCAGCGGTTTCAGCATTTGTCGTGTTCTACATCACGGTAGTATTCTCAATGGCATGGGGAACCAAAGCTTTGGGTTATAGTCGTGGTGACTTCTTAAAAATGACGACGCTCGCAACACTTGCCTTTGCCATTTTTATTCCAATCAGTGCAATAATGGCTGAAAAATTGGGTCGCAAAACCACATCAATCATTGTCTGTGTAATCGTAGCAATCTTGGGCTTAATCCTGCCTATCCTATTGGTTAAAGGAAATATGGCTAGTGTATTCGCATTCCTTTGCTTGGGTATGGCAACCATAGGTTTATCATATGGTCCACTTGGTACTGTATTGTCAGAAATTTTCCCGACATCAGTACGTTATACAGGTTCATCATTGGCATTTAACTTTGCAGCGATTTTGGGTGCATCATTTACCCCGATGATTGCGACATCACTTGCCAAAGATTATGGTTTGGCATATGTCGGCTTTTATATGGTGGCAGCTGCTGCATTGTCTTTGATTGCTTTTGCATTTCTCAAAGAGACCAAGGATATTGATGTCAATCGCCAACTATAAGGCTTAATCAAAGTAATGTTATTGATTTTAATCATTAATTTTACTGATAATTGAATTATTTTAAATTCTTAACCATAAAAGCAAGTTACTGGCTAACTTGCTTTTATTTTGAGCAAAAGTATTGAAATTTGATGAATTTGGCAAAAAAAATTAAGTTTTTTGCCGAAAAAAGGTCGTATTTTCTGAAAATTTGTATATGATTGCTCAATATCAGTTCACGCTTTGTAATTTTAGGTATCTTATCGTAATTTTATAAGGTGTGGGCTTATTTTTTTATCGTATTGCAAGGTTTTGTGGGGCGAAATTCCATTTGCCATCATTGCAACACAAGGGGGAGAATCAAGTCCGTTGATTCTAATATACTGCGGTCCTTAATTAACAGTTTAGAGGATGACGCCATTGGCAACTACAGCTACATCTTCGCCAGCAAAACTCCAGCGTACGCTTGGACTTTGGCACATCATTATTATTGGTTTGGCTTATATCCAACCAATGACGGTATTAGACACTTTTGGTATGGTGTCTGAGGCAAGCGTTCAACACGTACCGACATCTTATATTATTGCATTGATTGCAGTACTACTCACTTCATTAAGCTATGGTGCGATGATTCGTCGCTATCCATCATCAGGTTCTGCTTATACTTATGCCCAAAAATCCATCCATCCGAATGTCGGTTTTATGGTGGGTTGGTCATCTTGGTTAGATTATTTATTATCACCTTTGGTCAATATTATCTTGGCGGTGATTTATCTAGAAGCATTATTCCCAAATATCAATGCATGGGTTTGGGTAATTGGCTTAACTGCCTTTATGACAGGCATTAACATCTTAGGTTCAAAGATTGTTGCATATTTCAACAGTTGGATCGTTTTAGTGCAATTGATTGTGATTGGTGTGTTTACTTGGTTGATCTACAGTAAGTTGAGTGTTGGTATCAACGCCGATGGTACAATCAATCCTGAAGGCTATCAATTATGGAGCCTAGCACCGTTTTGGACTGAAATAGCAAGTATGGGTGCATTGATTACGGGTGCAACAATTCTTTGTTTCTCTTTTACAGGTTTTGACTCACTGAGTTCATTGGCTGAAGAAACCAAAGATGTCAGTAAAACGCTACCAAAAGCAATTTTCTTGACAGCTTTGATCGCAGGTATCGTGTTTATTATCAGCACTTACTTTATGCAAATCTACTTCCCTAAAACACCTGATACTTATTTCCCAGATATTGATGGTACGCAACCAGACATCTTATTGCTAGTGGGCGGTTCTGCATTCCAAGCTGGTGTACTTGGCTTTGCGATTGTTACAGTAATGGCATCGGGTATTTCTGCACACGCTGGTGTATCTCGTTTGATGTATGTAATGGGTCGTGATGGTGTCATCAATAAGAAAATCTTTGGTCATATCAGTCCACGTTTCTTTACCCCAACATATAATATTTTGATTGCGGGTGCAGTGGCATTGACAGCAGGTTTTACCGACCTTGACACTATCGTGCATTTGATTAGCTTTGGTGCATTGACTGCGTTTAGCTTTGTAAACTTATCCGTGATTGCACGTTATGTGATTCGTGATAAGCAATACAACACGCCAAAAGATATTTTGATGTATCTGATTATTCCTGCACTAGGCTTTATCAGTGTGGTGGCAATGTGGATCTCTGCAGACCTGATTGCTATTCAAATGGGCTTAGGTTGGGCGGCAATTGGTTTGGTATATTTGATTTACTTAACTCGTGGCTTTAAGCAATTACCACCACAGTATAAGCATGATGAAAAGCATATGAACTAATTATTAGTCAAATCTTTTCAAAAAAGGGCAGTAATGCCCTTTTTTTGTGGCTACTATTTTGTTAACGTATAGTAAATCCTAAATTAAACTGCACAATGAATAACACAATCTCTTAAAGAATCAAACTGATTTATTTTTAATCTAACATCTTGTTTCACCACAGCCCATTTATTCTCAATAGGATTTAACTCAGGCGAATAAGGTGGCAGATACAACAACGTGAGATTATACAAACTTGCAACTTGTTTTAAATCAGCAAGGCTCATTGCCCCAATCAGATTTAAACGCTTGCCACGATTAGCATCAATTTTAGCATAACATGGCTTGCCAACGGACGACCAACTACGCTGATAACTCTGTCTTTGGTAGAAACCTGTTTCATCCATCAACAGAATGTTGCTAAGTTCAAAGGCAAGTCTTAGCAACAATAAAAATGCGACGAATAAGCCTTGTTTTACTGCGTCTGCTTGTTTAAAGGTGAATGTCTTTTTTTAAATGACCAGTTGATGCGATGCAGGGTTGTTACAAAGGCATTGTATGATATATTGATATCAGGGTGGTCTTTTAGGTATTGCTCTCTTAGTTGTTTAGCTGTGTCAAATTCTTGTGATTTGACGTAGTCTTCAAAGGCAACAAGGTCGGTGATAATGGGTTTGACACCTGTGCGTTCAGTCGGTTTGGGTTTAACATTGCCTTGTTCTTTGTAAAGATTTATCCAACTGTCTAATGTGGTACGAGATATGTTAAATGTGTTTGCTGTGTTGCTTTTATGACCTGTTCTTTCCCAGTAGGCAATGACACGTTTTCTTAGGTCTTGGTTAAGTGTGTTTGACATTGTTTCTTACTTATTGTTAAATATGCTTGTCCATTATAATGCAGAATTTACTATACTTGTATTGAATTACTTAGCAATGAACAAGCACTGTCCATTACTTTCGATAATGGCAAAGAGTTCACTTTGCATGAAACGATTGCGGATAAACTCGATGCTGATATTTACTTTGCTCGACCTTACCATTGATGGGAGCGAGGTACGAATGGGTTAATTCGTCAGTTCTTACCTAAGTCAATGTCATTTGATAAGGTGTCTGATGAGATGGTAAAGGTGACTGAGGATAATTTAAACAATCGTCCTAGAAAAGTGCTAGGTTTTAGAACGCCCCTTGAGGTAAAATCTAATTTCGGGTGCGTTGCACTTCATTGTTGAATCCGCCATCCAATAAAAAAGCCATCTTAGCAGATGACTTTCTACGATTGTGTAACAAAAATTTTAAAGATTCTATTATAATCGCACACCGCCCATCGTAAACATCGCAACTAAGAATAATACAAAAATCCCAATCGCCCATTTTGCGGATTGTACTTGCCACTTACCCATCTCTATGCCTGTTAATTGCAAAAGCAGATAAATAAAGCCAACCAAAGGACTTAACAAGTGAAAAGCTTGTCCTGCCGTTGAAGCGATAGCAATATCCATTGAACTAAAGCCATATTTTGCACCCACTTGGTTTAGTACAGGCAATACCCCTAAGTAAAACGCATCATTGCTTAACAAAAATGTCCCTGGTACAGATACCAATGCCACAATCAAAGGCCAATGGCTACCAAAACTCTCAGGAATCCATGTCGCCAATGCCTCACCCATCGCATTGCTCATGCCTGTGCCTGATAATACGCCCATAAATACCCCAGCCGCCAGTACCATAAAAATCACTTGCACCGCCGATGAGCCATATTTTTCGATGATTTCACGTTGGTCAGCTTGCTTGGGATAATTAATCACAAAAGCAATGGCGAGTGCGATGGCAAAGATTAACGCTGAATTCATCTTAGGGAAAATCCACATTCCACCAAAGATTAGTTCTAGCATTACCAACACCGTCAAGGCAAAATTTACCCACACTAAATGCGGACGAGCAAATTTGGCATCATCATCATGCGGTGTATCAATAATTTGAGCCATACCAGTGGTATCAAGGTTCGTAATGCCTAGGCGTTTTCGCTCTGACAAACCCCGAATTACTGCTACACCAATAACCCAAAGCGATGCCAAAATCATTCCTGGGATAATCGCCCTTAATAGCTCACCCTCATCAACCTTGAGTGCAGTAATAATCCGAGCCGTCGGACCACCCCAAGGCAATAGGTTCATGATTGAATTGGCTAAAATAATCAGTACTGCCAAATCCATCATTTTCATATTGAGCTTACGATATATAGGTAGCATGGCAGCACATACCACCAAAGTAGTGGTTGAGCCATCACCATCCACAGAAACACCAAGTGCTAGAATTGCTGTACCCACCAACACTTTAAGGGGATCGCCTTTGACCACCCTCACAATCAAATTAACCAATGGTTGAAACAGACCTGCACTTAACATTAAGCCGAAATACAAAATTGCAAACAACAACATTAGGGCGGTACCAGCAACCCCTTTAATTTTTAGGTCAGCATCGCTAATCATACCAGCGATAGCAAACTTGGGAATATCGCTAATAGCAAAGTGTCCCAAGTGCATTGCCCCTGCTACCAAACCAACAATCAAGGGTACTAATACAAGGGAAGTGAATGGTGAGGCTTTTCGAGTCATGATTAGTGCCATAAACCCAATCACAATCAACATACCAAATAACGCTAACATAGCTGTATTCCTTTACACAAATATCAATATCATTTCATCTTATCATGTGACCTCATGTCTGTAAATGAAAAAATCATGCCTTAGTCTAACTAAAAGTTATTTTTTCTTAATAATTTTTTAACTAATAATCCCCCACTCTCAACACTTTTCATGGGGATTGAAACAAAGAAGTGTAGTGGTCAAGTTTAATTAGACAACCTTTAAGAACCTGTTTACAATCTTTTTAAGAGCAGACAAAGGAAAGCTAAATTCATCATCTGCAAACTTGCATTCAGCTTTCTCTCACAATTTTTACAAAGCCTTCTACACTTATCAAGCCAAGAAAATGAACTTTCAACAACCCAGCGTTTTGGTGTGATTTCACCCTTAGCAATATCACTTTTTTTTGGCAACTTCTACACTGACTATGTCGCCCAATATTTCTTGAACAGCAAGCTCAAAGCTCATACCTTGATATCCACCATCTACCATGATGTTTACGACTTTTGCAAAATCATCTTGATGAGGTTAATTGCACCATTTCTGTCTATCACATTGGCGGTGGTAATCACTATTGCATGAGGTAAGCCTTGACTATCTACCGCTATGTGACGTTTGATACCTTTAATTTTCTTTGCACCGTCAAATCTACGCTGTTCTGTCGTATCCGTATTTTTAATGCTTTGTGAGTCGATGATGATAAAGCTGGTTTTGCTTGCTCGGTCATCGTCTATTCGATGTTCTTTCACTAGATTTTTTTAAAGCAGTGCTGATTGCACTGTTGCCATGTCCGTCAACTTCATTCCATTTGTGGTAGTAACTGTAAACCGTTTGCCATTTTGGAAAGTCATGCGGTAAATTCCGCCATTGACAGCCTGTGGTTAGGGCGTATTTGACTGCACAGAATACGTCATAAGGTCTATTACGGCAGGTTTTGTTTTCTTCCTAACGCTTGTTAATATTGGTTCTATGTGTTTAAATTGTTCTTTGCTGATGTCGCTTGGATAGGGTTGTCTCATGGTCACCTTTAAAAAAATTTTGTTTTGTAAGTTGATGATATTATACCCTAGCTTTTAATCGTAAACAGGTTCTTAGATGATATTTATCGTTATATCAAATTTGATTAACGCTCATCTCTGGTGATAGCAATCTCTTGCCAAACGATTAGCTTGGAGAATAAAGCTTGCAAAAAATAATCCACTTTTGATGTATTGTCCAAATTGTCATCTATAGTCAAAGTTAATTTTGTGCCTTCTTTGGGCATGGCAATACCCGCAATAGTTTTTTATTGTAATAAAATCGCTTGGTTATCAACTATTTGCAATACACCTTGTGTCAAGACAATTGGATTTTTACTGACTTTTGCTTGTGCTGTAGCGTGTTGTGGCACAAGCAATGAAAATGGCATCAACACCTATCGCCAATGAAGGATAATCTTGCTCCATGATGTTATCCTTGTTTTTACGGTGAATGGTTTTATAGAAATGCCATACAATAATCATGATATGGCATTTATTTTCAATATCATATTACGATTAACGATGAATATAATGCTCAAAAACATCAGCAAAATCATATTTACGGATTTGTGACAATCTTTGGCTATATCCCGATTCGATTTGTAAAACAGTTTGATTGATAATATCAGGTAGATTCAGCAAAATAGTTTCAGGCATAGTCTTGATATCAATCATATTCGTCACTTTATCAAAAGTACTCTTTAGAATATGCTCTTGCTGATCGATAACTTTGCACTGCTCACTAATCGCAGTGAGTGCTTTATAAATATCACGAATCTGTTCAATTTGGTTTTTATCAATATCAATCGAGAATGCCATACCGCCCAAGTTAAATTTCAACTCTGCATCCAAATCAATGGTTCCAGCGGTTTCAATCATGACATTAGCAGGTTGATGGTAACGATAAGGATAGCGTTTTAGTAGACGCTTTTTACTGGTTGCTGACTGTCCGTCTAGGTGGATAAATGCGACATTGGTAAAGCAATATTCATCCGTTTTTGATTTAATCAGAAAATAAATCTTTTCATTATCTTCATGAAAAATATAGTCATCTGCGTCGGTCTGCTGATATTGGCTTGGGGGAATAATTTTTCCCAAATCACTCAGCCCCAAGGCATCAGAAGCAAAATTTTTAAACATCCTATTTTCTCCAGTAGTTATGATGCTCAGTCAAGCACCATGGTCATACTAACATAGGATGATTTTTTGCATCAATTGTCATTTTGCAATAATTTATCGCCAAATGATAAGTGGTGATTAAATCATTAATGTGCTAAATTTTGTGATTGTTCGCAACGATGCAATAATTTTGAACAAGCATCTTGCACCATGTCTTTGGTGATTTTGACTACTTCACCACTTTCGATTTGCATTGAGCAATTTAAAAAATCATATTCAATCGCAACAATATCTGGCTGAAACACTAATTGGTTTGGCTTGAAGTTGGACGTATTCATAGTTATTCTCTCTGTGCAAAATATCTATGCCATAGATAATAATAAAGTTCATTTATCAATTTACTGCTTTTAAATGTCGGTTTTATGACGACATTCAATTTCACCTTAAATCGATAAATTAAGCATAACAATTAAAGCACAGAAAGAAAAATATCAGATGTAACAAAGCATTGACCATATTTTGTTACACCTTGAGCAGTTTTGCTAATTTAAAATGATATCGTATTGTTCCTGAGTATAAATATTTTCTACCTGAAACTGAATCATTCCACCAATAAAATGCTCTAGATCTGCGACACTGGTTGCTTCTGAAGTCAATAGACTGTCAATCACTACAGGGTTGGCGACTACTGTGTAAGCACGCTTGGTTTGGTAAGCTCTTGCATATCGTAAAATTTCACGAAATATTTCGTAACATACAGTTTCTGCAGTTTTTACGTAGCCACGACCTTGGCATGTTGGACATGCTTCACAAAGTAGATGCTCTAACGACTCGCGTGTACGTTTACGTGTCATCTCCACCAAGCCCAATTCAGATACTTGGGTGATTTTATTTTTGGCATGATCACGTTCTAACATTTTTTCAAAGATACGCATCACTTCTTCACGATGCTCAGCTTCTTGCATATCAATAAAGTCAATGATGATGATACCACCCAAGTTACGTAGTCGTAGCTGACGTGCGATGACTTCCGTCGCCTCAAGATTGGTTTTGAATACCGTATCTTCAAGACTCCGCCCACCAACATAAGAACCCGTATTGACATCAATTGTGGTCATGGCTTCAGTCTGATCAATCATCAGATAACCACCTGATTTTAAATCAATACGTGTCTTTAATGCCTTTTGAATATCTCCTTCGATATTATACAGCTCAAATAGTGGCTTTTCTCCTGGATAATGAATCAAGCGGCTACTCATATTCGGCACAAATTCGTCCACAAAAGTTTGTAGCTTTTGAAAAACTTCTCGTGAATCAACATAGATTTTTTCAGTCTCAGGATTTGCCAAGTCACGAATAATACGTTGTGGCAAAGGAAGCTCTTCAAAGATAGCCTCTGTGACTTGTACTTGCTGTTGGCGACGCTGTACAAAATCCCATAATTTGGCGAGATAAGTCATATCTTGACTCAACACTTGCTCATCCAGACCTTCAGCTGCTGTACGAACAATGATTCCGCCTTTGAGTTGATGTTGCTGTTTTAACCCATCAATCAAACTGCGTAATCTTTCTCTCTCCTCTTCATTTTCAATCCGCTGAGACACGCCAATATGATGCCCAAAAGGCATATAAACCAAGTAACGAGACGGAATAGATAAATCTGTAGTCAGTCTCGCTCCTTTGGTACCCAGCATATCTTTCATCACCTGCACAGGCAACACCTGCCCTGCATGTAATAGCTCGAAAATATTCGGTATCGCCTGCCCGCGAGTCCATACCATGTCATTAACATGTAGGAATGCGGTACGCGACTGTCCAATATCGACAAAAGCCGCCTGCATACCTGGCAAAATACGTACAATTTTGCCTTGATAAATATTACCTACCAAGCCACGCTTAGCACTACGCTCAACAAATAACTCATTGACCGTACCATTCTCGACCAAAGCCACCCGACATTCCATCGGTGTGACATTAATCAGCAATTCATCTGCCATCAGATTTTCCTATTTTATTTCAATTTTAAAATATCTAAAAAGCTGTGCCTGTCGCTTAGGCAAAAAACAATAATTTCATGGTGTTATAGCTTATCTAATGTAGCTAAACAATCGGATCGACATAAATTTTTCTTATGATAGCATGGCTTGAACAAGAAAATAAGTCATGATGTGGCTTGAAATTTTTCTAATAATTGTAGGGTTTCAAATAAGGGTAAACCAACTACATTGCTATAGCTACCCTGAATATGTTTTACCCAAGCTGCAGCACGGCCTTGAATAGCATAGCCACCTGCCTTGTCTTGCGGCTCACCAGTTTCCCAATATTTTTGCATTTCATGATGATTTAACTTTTTAAAAGTCACTTGCGTTGTGATGATTTGATGATACTGCTGATCACCTTGTTGTAAAACAATACACGTCTTTACTTGATGCTGTGTATCAGACATCGCCTGCCACATCCGACACGCATCAGCAAAATCTAAAGGCTTGGCGAAAATGTCCTGTCCAAGGCATACCGTCGTATCTGCCGCAATAATGATGCTATCTGGATAAATATCTGCGATCACTTGTGCTTTTTGTTTGGCAACACGTTCTATATAAAGGTCAGCACGCTCATTGGGCAATACACTTTCATCAACATCCGCCACGTGTACAGTAAAATCAATACCGACTTGTTCTAAAAGTGCTTTACGACGTGGTGATTGTGATGCCAAGATAATTTGTGCTGGTGTGGTATGCATATTGAACCTATAAGACGTGCTGTATGGTGAGGCTGATATTCAGCGAAATTGATGTATTTTAGATTTTTTTCTTGATCGGTGTAAATGCAAAGTGAAAGAATCCATGTCATCACCGCATGATTTATCAAACAACAATCACCGACTTTAATGTTCTACACAGCATAATTGGTTAAATTACATATGAATTGTAAATTTTTTGCACGGACAACCTGAATTATTGATTGTATGTAAAAGCTTTCTCAATTATTCTACCCTGCTGGAAAATTACTTTGCTTTAATACAAAGATATTGCCAAAAGCAAGTGCTTACTTGTCATAGTAAATCGCTGAATTTTCATGACTTTAAAAATATTTTTGGTCATTTATTGATTTTTATCTCCCAAGGATTAGCCAATGGCTGAAATTTCGACTCAACATCTTGAGCGTAAGCTCAACGCCCGTCATCTAAATATGATTGCGATTGGCGGTTCAATTGGTACAGGGCTATTTCTCGCTTCAGGCTCGACCATTGCCAACGCAGGACCTGGTGGTGCTTTGCTTGCCTATGCACTGATTGGCGTAATGATTTATTTTTTAATGACGAGCTTAGGTGAGTTGGCAACACATTATCCAAGCTCAGGTGCATTTTTTACTTATGGTAGTAAATATGTTGATGAGAGTTTTGGCTTTGCCTTAGGCTGGAACTACTGGTATAACTGGGCGATTACTGTTGCTTTTGAACTGGTTGCTGTACAGTTTATCATGAAGTTTTGGTTTCCTGATGTTGCTGGAGTCGTTTGGAGTGTCATATTTTTAGCGGTTATTTTTGCGATTAATGCATTGAGTGTCAAAGGTTTTGGTGAAGCAGAGTTTTATTTCTCTTTGGTCAAAGTCGTTGCCATTATTGCCTTTATCGTTTTAGGTATTTTCATGATTTTTAATATCATGACCACTGATATTGCACAGCTCAAGCATAATTGGACTTATTTGGATGCCCCTTTTGCAGGGGGATTACAAGCTATGATTGGTGTTGCCATGATTGCAGGCTTCTCTTTCCAAGGCACTGAAATGGTTGGCGTGGCAGCGGGTGAATCTGAAAATCCAGAAAAAACCATTCCACTGGCAATTAAACAGATTTTTTGGCGTATTTTACTGTTTTATATCGTGTGTATTTTTATTATTGGTACATTGATTAGTTATAAAGACCCGATGTTGCTTGCTGCTGCTGAAACCAATAATGTTGCACTATCACCATTTACGCTATTGTACGAAAAAGCAGGGCTTGCCTTTGCTGCTGGTGTGATGAACGCAGTGATATTGACAGCAGTATTATCAGCAGGTAACTCAGGCATGTATTCATCTACACGTATGTTGTGGAGTATGGCAAGCGAAGGACGTGCACCAAAAATCTTTGCCAAACTAGATCACCGTGGTGTGCCAATGAATGCACTATATGCCACCGCTGCCATTGCTGCACTATGTACTTTGACTTATTTTATCAGTGAAAAAGACGTGTACTTTTGGCTATTGAATATGTCTGGTATGTGTGGCTTTATCGTATGGCTAGGTATTGCTGTGTCACATTATCGTTTCCGCAAAGCCTATATATTACAAGGCAATGATTTAAATCAATTACGCTATCGTGCCAAACTATTCCCATTTGGTCCATTGTTTGCATTTGCACTTTGCTTATTCATTACTTTGGGACAGAACTATCAAGCCTTTGTCGGTGAAACCATTGATTGGAAAGGCATTGTTGCAACATACATCACCATTCCATTATTTTTAGCAGTATGGTTAGGTTATAAGTATAAAAATAAAACCAAAGTCATCAGCTATCAAGATATGGATGTGCAACCATTAAAACTCACAAAAGATTGATTATTTTTTAATGATGTTTTGTCTATAAGTACAAGGACAAAATTAAATATAGTTTTCCGTTCACCCTGAGCTTGTCGAAAGGTCGCGGAAAACCGTCATGGTTCCTTGCGAGCTATAACTCTCATCACCACGAACGGTTTTTGTAACTTAATATTGTCCATTTGTTTAACAATCCATTTCTAAGTACATGACAAAAATCTCTTGAACAAATCAAGGTTCGAGAGATTTTTCGGTTTATAGCCACTGATTAAGAAACGGCATAAGCATTTTAAACCATATTTGAATACACTTTCAGCACGTCTGCCATGCGATTTAATTTTGATTTTTTGTATATTCTGATGTACATACTCACCAATGTTATAGCACCATGCGAAAGCAAGCAGAGTTACAGAAATCAAAGTATGTAAACATTCAATTTCTTTGACATGTGTATCTTCAAGCTGAAAGCCAGATGACTTTAATCCTTTGAATAAACATTCAATTTGCCAACGATGGCTATATAAGTCTAATCGGTTTTTTGATTTTAAATTACTGATTAAAATCACTGCATCATTTTTACCTTTATCATCTTTTTGATTCATTACTGAAATATAGCACCAATTGGAAACCACTAGCAATTTACGCTGACTATGGTAAATATGATCTGGCGTTCTGCCCCAAAGCAATTGTGATACGCAAAATTTACGTGTACCATTTTTGCTGATTTTAAAATTATTGCGGATACGAAGAACATAGGAAATATTATTATTTTCCAAATAGTTAATCCAATCCTTGCCGACAAATTCCCTATCTGCAAGCAAATGCTCAATACTATCCAAACCAAACCATTGAATATAATCATTCAATAAAGCTTTTCTTTCACAAGTGTTTGAATTACCACGTTTATTCAATAATTTAAACATCAATGGATAGGCTACATTATTGTGTTTAATTGCTAACATTAAAATATTGATATTTTGCTCACCCAATTTCCAGTTGGTTCTATCCATAATAAGGATATTTCCTCCCTTGCGACCTAAACAAGCGTAAATAATTTTAGCGACCACCATCATTGGTAGGCTGTTACTAGACATAAATCGCTGTATTCTACGATAATTACTGGAAGTTTGTGCATGAACAGCAATGTGAGTGGCGAGCTTTTGAAAATTAACGCTTTGCACTTGGCATAAAGCGAGAATAAGCCATGCTAAGAATTTGATCCGTCTAGCATCAATTTTATGCTGACAAGCTGAAAAAATGTATTGAAGTTCGCTTAAAATTTGGGTATGGTTGTGCATGAGAGTTATAATTACTTACCTTAACAACATGAATTATAACTCTTTTTTTATTTTTGTCATGTACTCAGAATCCATTTATAAAAAAAGACAGCTTAACGCTGTCTTTTTTGTGCTTGATTTACGCAAAAATTATTTTTGGTAAACCGCTCTTAATACTTGTTTAAAATAAGCAAAAGCATCATCCGCCCCTAACAAAGCTTGTTGCTTTTCTTCATCGCTTAAATTTAACGCATCCAATTGGGCTTTAAAGGCACGCCAATGCGGCATACGACCATCTGGATGTGTAGCCAAATGACTCGCCCCATGATTTTCATCCAGTTCAATTTTGCCGGCTTCTTTGTATAAAATCGCCGCACCGACATTTGACCCTTCGGCACAATATAACCAACCAATACGCTTTGCCCCTGTAGGCTGTGGGCGAGCCACATCAATTTTTGCTGGTTCAACATTTAACGCTTGCATATCGGCTTCGACACGGTCAGCACGCTGTAATGATGCCAAGTCATTGAATTGTTGGTTTAAATCTTCTGCTGTATATAACGGCTTTAGGCTTTGGTGAAATTCATTTTGCACCTGTAAAAATTTGCCATAATTTTCCACACTGGCAAAAGGCTCGCTCGACATCACCGCATGATCCACACTGTCATGCGTCGTACGTGAATGGGCTTTGAGTGCTTCGCTGAATGCTAGCTGTTGTAGCGCTGTCCAATTTTCGATATTTACGATTGAATTCATAGATACTCCGTTGATTTAGGCTGAAGAAAATTTTTTTGAAATTTCCATTAAATTATATTGATAATTATTCTCACTTTCAATATCATTAACATGCATTTTTTTACATTATTGGACTTGAATATGCATAATTTAGACAAAAAATCAGCATTTTTTTACAAAAGTAGCTTAACTGTAGCGATTTTAGTTGCTGTTCAGCTCAGCTATGCCAATACATCGACAACTACTCCACCACCTAATGCAACAAGCAACAATAGCGAAACCGTGCATGACTTGGGTACAATTCAGATTGTTGCCGATGCTAAACAGGAAAAATTAGCCGAAACGGTCAAAACCGCCCAAGAATTATCCAAGGAATTGGTGAATAATAGTCAAGATTTGGTGCGTTATAATAATGAAGTCGATGTGGCTGAAGTAGGTCGTTATGGCAATAAAGGCTTTGCAATTCGTGGTGTAGATGGCAATCGTGTCGCCATGAACATTGACGGCATCGCTCTACCAGAAGCCGAAGCCAACGAAATTTATGCCCCTTATGGCTATATGTATGAAGGGCGTTTTAATCCCGATGTAGAAATGATGCGGTCGGTACGCATTACCGCAGGTGCGGATAGTTTGACCAGTGGCTCTGGTGCGGTCGGTGGTGCGGTGAGTTATGATACAAAAATGCCGCACGATTTATTACAAGATGGCAAAAATCTAGGTGGCTATGTTAAGACTGGATATGCCAATAAAAATGAAGAATTACTCAGTGCCGTTGGCTTAGCAGGTGTATGGAATCAGGCTGAGTTTTTAGTCAATTATGCACAACGTAATGGCAGTGAAACCAGAAACCACAATATGCGACCTTCTGATCGTGTGCGTATCAGCCCAAACTATATATTTAACGAAGAAGAAATGCCTGCTGCCAATTCTAGCCGCTCGCTTATCTACCCAAATCCTTTGGACTATAAACGTGAAAGTGCTTTGGCCAAATTTTACTATAATCTGAATGATAGTCATCGTATCGGTCTGCAAGGCTACTGGCAACAACAGCGTAATGACATGAATACAGACAGTGCCAATGCAACATCAGGCTCTCGTTTGGGTGGTACTACACGCAGAGCACACGATAAGGAACAAATGCAAAGCTATGGTTTGAGTTATCGCTATCAGCCTGATGCTGTGCCTTTTTTGGAAAGTGTAAATATCGATTATAATCGTAGCAAAGTGCAAGGCATTGCTGATACATGGATTTATGACCGTGAATTTGCGTGTTCTGACCCAAAAGTATCCTCTTGGCGTTGTACTGATGCGGGACATCAAATGGTATTGGCAAAAGATGGGGTCACATTATCAAACCGTGAATACCGCCCTACTCAGACCAATGCAGACCAATTCAGCTTAAAACTAGCATTACAGCCGATTGACTTAAATCGTTTTGGTGAACATAAACTTGCATTCAATACCGATTTTGTACGTCAAGACTATCAGATTTCTGGCATTTATTTAGGCTATAAAACGATTGCTGACCATTTATCAGCGACTTTCCCTGATGCAAAGAAAAAGCATTATCATTTCACCGTGACAGATAATGTTCAAATCAATGACTGTTTAAAAGCGACATTAGGCTTGCGTTATGACAATTATCATTATCAGCCTTACTTACAGAACAACACTTATGGATTCAGTGAAATTGATCTGACACAACGTATCTGCAAAAACGAGTTTAATAGCACGCTCTACTGTGCCAATTATCGTGCAGGAAAATCTATGCCAAAGAGTCGCTTTAATCATTTTACTTATGCAGGTAGCTTAGATTGGGCAGCGATTCCAGATCGATTAAATGTACGTTATAAAGCGGGTACGGGCTTTTTAGCTCCAACTGTGACACAAATTTATAGTCAGTTTGAGGGTTTGGGTGCAAGACAAGTGCCTAACTATAATTTAAAACCTGAGAAATCATTTAACCAAGAACTTGAGTTGCAATATAAACCAACAGATGATTTGACACTTACTGTTGGTGGATATTATACAAAATACCGTGACTTTATTCACACCAGATACTGGCGTGGTGCAACCAATCATTGTACCAATAGATTGACGTGTATGCAGTCAATGAACTTAGATGATGCACAAGTGAAAGGCTTGAAATTGGGTCTTGATAGCAACGTATCTCGCTTGTTCAAACTCAATGGCGATTTAAGTCTTTCTGTCAATTATCATACAGCACAAGATAAAGCCATTATTGACAGTGATAGTAGCGGCAAAAAAACCATTAATACTTTGGCAGCTGTGCCAAACAGTTTGATGTTCTCAGCAGATTACTTATCACCTGACCAAAGTTGGGAGCTTCACGGAAAAATGCGTGTCTTGTATCGCAAGAAAGCCAAAGATACCAAGACTTTAGAAAGTCGTGAAATCAATCAAGTGAAAGAAACTGAATGTCCAGCAGATATTGCCGCTTATGATGGTTGTGAATATATGGGTTATGAGTACAATGATACTACTGGCAAATATACTCGCACACAAAATACTGTCGTAGGTTATGAAGATTATGTTGATACATATCAACATATTGATCGCAGTAAGACAGCGGTATTGTTTGATATATATGGTACAAAACGCTTTGGTGCTCAGCAGAATTTGAGCTTAAATGCTGGGGTGTACAATATTTTCAATCAAAAATATATCCCTTGGGAAAGCTTACGCCAATTTAACAATATCAATGCAAACACCATGGTTGATATCGGACGTGGTGGTACTGGTCATGGCTTTAATCGCTATACTGCACCAGGACGTAACTATGCAATCAGTTTGGAATACAAATTCTAATCTGGGATGACAATCGATATTTAAAGATAGCTCAATGTCATATTGGGCTATTTTTGATTTTAGCAGAGTCAATACATATTTAAGGCTAAAGTTGAATTTACAAAGATAAAACAAATCCAAGCCCATATATGGACACAAAACTAGCATCTCAACACGATGCTCTTTATAATGTTGTGGTTAATTTTTTGAGTTTTTGGGTAATTTATGCAAATTTATTTAGCAAGAAACAATCAGCAAGCAGGACCATACCGTTTAGACGAATTCAATCAGATGTTACGTGACGGTCAAATTTTGTTTACAGATTTGATGTGGCATAAGGGCATGAGTGAATGGAAAACTATTGGCGAGATGACCCAACAACAATATTCTTATCAACCCACAACACAAACCAATACAACTATTGATTTGCAAAAATCACATGGCACAGACACTTCGACTGCGAACCACTCCAACAACCCTACTCAACCACAAAGTTTTGCTGAACAAATTGGTGCACAGAATACCACTCAACAACATGTCAATCTTCATAAAAATGATCAAGACACCGCCTCTACACAAACAGGTCTTGCCAGTATTTCTCAACGTTTATTTGCAAAAATAATCGATTTATCCTTGTGGATTCCTGCCTCATTTTTTGTCACCGCTTTTATGAGCAGTGCAGACTATCAAAAAGGCTTACAACTTGAAAGCCAAATGACTGCACAGTTATTGAGCGGCAATGCAGAAGCATCGCTACAAACGCGTCAGGCAATTTTGGATCTTGTACCCATGATTGGTTGGGGCAGTATGATTTTGTATATTTTGCTTATGTTGGCTTTGCAGGCTTATCTCATCCATACGTCAGGACAAAGTATCGGTAAAAAAGTCATGCGAATTCAAATCGTTGATGCCGAGAAGCAAACCAATATCGGCTTTGTACGTGGTTTCTTGTTACGCAGTTTATTATTTATCACCCTAAATTGGTTTTTTGCTTTTATTCCTAGCGTAATCAGCTATTTGTTTGCAGTCGGAAAACACAAACAAGCTTTGCATGACAGAGTTGTAAAAAGCGTCGTTGTGAATAAAAAATAAGCATTTAAAATTTCAAAATGCCTTGCAAGGACGCAAGGTTTTATATTTAGTTTCTTATTAAAATCATAATATTATATACAAAAAAACCAATAAGCGATAAAAAATGAGATAACGTTGTAATTTTTTATGGTTTTCCTCCATCTTTATGAGTTTTTTGTTATAGCTAATTTTGGCTTAATCAGTCATAATGTAGCAAATTATCGTGACAAGAAAAGGGCTTTTTTTCTCAAAAAAACACTTTTCATTGCTATGGTTAGCTCATTTCAATGGGTCTCTCTTCACCGAGGTTGTATTATGAGACAAAAGACATTAGCTGTATTGTCTTTGATAACCGCGACACTGCTTTTGGCAGGTTGTGGCGGTGATTTAGTACTTCTTAACTCAGAAGGTCCAGTAGCCAAAGGTTTATCTGGTTTGATGATGACAGCGATTTATGCAATGCTGCTCGTTGTTATTCCATCAATTCTTATGGCACTGTACTTCGGTTGGACGTATCGTAAATCGAACAAAGGCGCAGACTATCAACCAACATGGGCACACTCTACAGCGATTGAAGTTGTAGTTTGGGGTGTTCCAATTATCATTATTGCTTATCTTGCTTACTTGGCTTGGACTGGTTCACATGAATATGATCCATACAAATCACGTGCACAAGATAATCAAGAAGATTTAGTGATTCAAGTCGTTGCTGAACAATTTAAATGGGTATTTATTTATCCAGAGCAAAATATTGCGACAGTGAACGAAGTACGTTTCCCTGAAAAGCATCCTATCGGCTTCCGTATTACCTCTAACTTTACAATGAACTCATTCTTCATTCCTAAGTTGGCCGGTCAAATCTATGCGATGGCGGGTATGCAGACGCAATTACACTTGATCGCAGACAATCCTGGTGTATACCGTGGTTTCTCTGCTAACTATAGTGGCTATGGTTTCTCACAAATGCGTTTCAAAGCACATAGTGTGACCGATGCTGATTTTGCACAATGGGTAGATACCATCAAAGCAGGTCAAGGTGCTTCTATTGTTGTTGATGAAGAAAAAGGTACTAAAGCAATTCAAAAAGGTTTATTAGACAAAACTGAATTTGAAAGTCTACGCGATGGTAACCGTTCTAAGCATCAGATCGAAGCAATTTTGAAGAATGCTGAAGCATCTGGAGACGAAAAAGCGATCGCTGCTGCACAAGCAATGAAGCCGTATCCAACTGCACCGCATCCTGTGACTTATTATTCAAGCGTTGAGCCAAAATTATTCGAAAGTGTAATCAATCACTATATGAGTAATTACCATGGCAAAGACGGTCATGCAGCACATACCACTGATATGCCACAAGCACAAGCTGAAGGCAGTGTTCAGAATACTGTAGAGCAACAACAAGCTGATGTAAACAAGCAAGTTGCTGATAATGCTGTGGCAGGTAGAAGCTCTTTACCAGCGTCTTCTGGAGAGTAAGATATGTCAACATCTTTCTTATTGGGTAAATTAAGTGCCAGTGCAATTCCTTACGATCCTATCGTATTGGTAACCGTTGGCATGATGATCCTAGGTGGCCTAGCGGTTGCTGCGGGGATCACTTACTTTAAACTTTGGGGTTATTTGTGGAAAGAATGGTTTACCACAGTTGACCACAAAAAGATTGGTATCATGTATTTCTTGGTATCGATCATCATGCTATTGCGTGGTTATGCTGATGCATTCATGATGCGTTTGCAGTTATTCCTTGCAGGGCCAGGTGGCGAAGGCTATCTACATCCTGAACACTACGACCAAATCTTTACTGCCCACGGCGTAATCATGATTTTCTTCGTGGCGATGGGTCTAGTTGTTGGTATGTTCAACATCACTTTGCCATTGCAAATTGGTGCACGTGACGTTGCCTTCCCTTTACTTAACTCGTTAAGCTTCTGGTTATTTGCTGGTGCTGCGGGCTTGGTCATGGCATCTCTTGCTTTGGGTGAATTCGCTGCAACTGGTTGGATGGCTTATCCGCCACTTTCTGGTATCGAATATAGCCCAGGCGTTGGTGTAGATTACTATATCTGGGCGATTCAGGTGTCTGGTTTGGGTACATTGCTGACAGGTGTAAACTTCTTTGTGACCATCATTAAGATGCGTGCGCCTGGTATGAAGTTGATGGATATGCCAATCTCTACATGGACTACTCTATGTACGTGTGCATTGATCATCGCAACTTTCCCAGTATTGACTGCAACCATTGCTATGCTTACCCTTGACCGTTATTTCGGTTTCCACTTCTTTACAAACGAGCTTGGCGGCAGTCCAATGCTTTATGTAAACTTGATTTGGACATGGGGTCATCCTGAAGTATATATCTTGATATTGCCAGCATTTGGTTTATATTCTGAAATCGTATCTACGTTCAGCCGTAAACCAATCTTCGGTTACAAATCAATGGTATATGCAACTGTTGCAATTACGATTTTGTCACTTATCGTTTGGTTACACCACTTCTTCACTATGGGTGCAGGTGCGAATGTAAACGCGTTCTTCGGTATCATGACCATGATTATCGCCATTCCTACAGGGGTGAAGATGTTCTCTTGGTTATTTACCATGTATCGTGGTCAGATTACATTTGCTTCACCAATGTACTGGACAATGGGCTTCCTAGTCACTTTCGGTATCGGTGGTTTGACAGGTGTATTGATGGCAGTTCCACCAGCGGACTTCTTGGTACATAACTCATTATTCCTTATCGCTCACTTCCATAACGTAATTATTGGTGGTGTAGTATTTGGTATCTTTGCAGGTTTGACTTTCTATTGGCCAAAAATGTTTGGTTGGAAATTGAATGAAACCTTTAACAAAACTGCGTTTTGGTTTTGGTTCTTTGGTTTCTATTTTGCATTTATGCCATTGTATATCCTAGGTTTTATGGGTATGACACGTCGTTTAAGCACATATGACAACCCAGAATGGACACCTTATATTAATATTGCAATGTTTGGTGCTATTTTAGTGTTAATCGGTACAATTTGCTTAATTTTGTCTGGTATCGTTGGTTTCTTAAAACGTAAAGAAACCATGGATTATACAGGCGATGCATGGGGTACTGGTCGTACATTTGAATGGTCAACCTCTTCACCTGCTCCATTTTATAACTTTGCAACAGAGTTAAATGGTGAACATCAAGACCGTTTTTGGGAAGATAAGCAAAATGGTATCGCATATAAGCGTCCTGCAAAATATGAAGATATCCATATGCCTACCAATCGAGCTGCTGGTTTTGTGCTTGCAATGTTAATCACTATTTTGGGCTTTGCTTTGATTTGGCACATCTGGTGGTTAGTAGTAGTAAGTTTCGTTGCAACGATTATTACGTTTATTCGCAGTTCGTTTACCAAAGAAGTGGACTACTATGTTCCTGCTGCTGAGGTTGAACGTATTGAAAACGAACGTCATGCTTTGCTTGAAAAACACTTGAAGAAGGACTAAGACGATGGCTGACGTAATTCATCACGATCACCATGACGGTCATCATGAGCATGATGATACAGAATTGACCGTCTTTGGTTTTTGGACCTACTTGATGAGTGACCTTATCTTGTTTGGTACACTCTTTATCGCCTATGTCGTGCTAAGTGGTCATGTACCACCTGGCACACCAAGTGCACACGAACTCTTCAGTGAGTCATTGGGCTTTGTACTTGTTGAAACTATGGCACTTTTGATTTCATCAGTGACTTTTGGTTTTGCAGTATTAGCACGTTATAAAAATAACGTAGCTGGTACTTTAAAATGGTTGATTATTACATTCCTATTTGGTGCATCGTTCATCGGTATGGAATTGTATGAGTTCAATCATTTGGTACACGAAGGCTATGGTCCAAGTAAGAGTGCATTCTTATCTGCATTTTTTACATTGGTAGGTACACACGGTATCCACGTCACCTCTGGCTTGGTTTGGATGTTAGTATTAATGTATCAAATCAAAACACAAGGTTTGACACTGCGTAATACTCGTCGTTTGGCTTGTTTAAGCTTATTCTGGCATTTCCTAGACATCGTGTGGATCTGTGTATTTAGTATTGTTTATTTAGGTGGAGTACTTGTATGAGCCATGATGTAAACAACCCAGGTGCAGCACACGGTAGCTTTAAACAATATACCATTGGTTTTGTGCTTTCAGTTATCCTTACCTTAATTCCTTTTGGTATGGTAATGGCAGGTATGCGTGGGGGTGCAGTACTTGCTACTGTTGCCATTGCGGGTATCGCACAAGTATTTATCCAATTGGTGTTTTTCTTACATTTGAATGGTTCCGAGCAACAACGCTGGGATACTATTGCATTTATCTATACCATTTTGACCATCGCAATCTTGTTGATTGGTTCGGTATGGGTTATGAATTACCTACACCTTAACATGATGCTGTAATTAAACATTATGCTAAGACAATATTTATTCCTGACAAAACCAGGGATTCTGTTTGGTAATTTCGTTACGACTTTGGGCGGCATATTACTTGCCGCCCAAGGCGTGACACATCTATCAACAATTTTGATTACGCTGTTGGCGACTACCCTTGTTGTTGCTTGTGGCTGTGTACTCAACAATATCATCGATCAAGATATTGATCAAAAAATGCAACGTACTGCTTCACGTGCTTTAGTCAAAAAAATCATCTCCCCTACCCAAGCATATATTTTTGCTGTGATACTTGGTGTAGTTGGCTTATCTCTTCTGTATTTTTTGATCAATTTACTTGCTTTTGCTTTTGCCCTACTCGGCTTGTTTGTCTATGTGGTTTTATATAGCCTTTGGACCAAAAGAACGACTATTCATCAGACTGTAATCGGCAGTATCTCTGGTGCTTGTCCACCTGCTATCGGATATTGTGCGATCAGTAATCAATTCGATGCAGCAGGCCTCATCTTGTTTATTGGCTATGCATTATGGCAAATGCCACATTCTTGGGGCATTGCAATCTTCCGTTTAAGTGACTATGCACAGGCAGATATTCCAATTTTACCTGTGGCACGCTCGGTACAACGTACTAAGCTCGAAAGCTTAGTCTATGTCATCCTATTTACGCTATGCATGAATGGACTCTTTTTGATTGGGCACAATAATTGGATTTATTTGCTTATTTTAAATATATTATGCATATATTGGATCGTGTTGAGTATCCAAGGCTTTAAAGCCGAAAATGATCAGCTTTGGGCAAAAAAATATTTTTTGTATTCAGTAAAAGTAATCACCATTCTAAGTATCAGCTTTATTTTCACGACCACAACGCCTGATGTCATTTGGCAATGGTAAACATATACATATCAAAAGCTAATTTTTTAAATATCACTTGAAAAAGAGGTCACTTTCTAATAGAATATTGTCTCGCTTTATGCGACTTAAATGTTAATTTCTTGATTAAAACTTTATTTAACTAGAAAACTTTTAAGCCTCCTTGCTTCTGACACCAATGTTCAGGGGCTGTTTAAACCGTAAGGAGTTGACAATGCGTCACTACGAAATCGTGCTTTTGGTACATCCAGACCAAAGCGATCAAGTTGTGGGTATGGTAGAACGCTATATCGCACAAATTAAAGAAGCAGATGGTCAAATTCACCGTCTAGAAGATTGGGGCCGTCGCCAATTGGCTTACCCAATCAACAAAATTCACAAAGCACACTACATTTTGATGAACGTTGAATGTGGTCAAACTACGCTTGATGAATTAGAAGAATTGTTCCGTTATAACGATGCGATCATTCGTAGCCTTGTTATTCGTCGTGAGCATGCTATCACTGAAGAATCTTCTCTTGCGAAAAGTGCCGAAGAAAAACGCGCACGTAAAGCACAACGTGAAGAAGCTCAGCAAGCAACTCAAGAAACTGTGGAAGGCTAAGGAGAACATCTATGGCACGTTTTTACCGTCGTCGCAAGTTCTGCCGCTTTACAGCTGAGAATGTTGCGTACATCGATTACAAAGATATCGACACTTTAAAACAGTACATCACTGAAAACGGCAAGATCGTTCCTAGCCGTATCACAGGTACTCGTGCTCGCTATCAACGTCAATTAGCGTTAGCGATTAAACAAGCACGTTACTTGTCTTTAATCCCTTACACCGACAACCATAAGTGAGGTGAACTGTGGATATTATTCTTTTACAACGCATTAAAAACTTGGGTAAATTGGGCGACAAAGTATCTGTTAAAGCAGGTTATGGTCGTAACTATTTGATTCCTCAAGGTAAAGCTGTTGCTGCAACTGAAGCAAACACAGCGGCTTTTGAAGCTCGCCGTGCTGAATTAGAGAAGCAAGAAGCACAAGTATTGGCTGATGCTCAAGCACGTGCTGCAAAATTGAACGAAGTTAATGTTGAAATCACTGCAAAATCAGGTGATGAAGGCAAATTGTTCGGTTCAATCGGTACTCGTGACATCGCTGACGCTTTGACCAGTGCTGGCTTAGAAGTTGATCGTGCTGAAGTACGTTTGCCAAATGGTGCTTTGCGTCATACTGGCGAATACACTATTGCAATCCAATTGCATCACGATGTAACTGCTGAAGTATTGGTAACAATCGTTGCTGAATAATAGTTAGTTCTACTAATTATTAAAAGAGGCGTATATAGCAATATATACGCCTTTTTATTTACTTATTTTTTAATCATTATTTTAGGCTATACTGATCAATTACCACATATAATTTTTTTAATTTGTGTTGTGGTAAAGCAAGTGTATTCATATTTTTTCCTTGCAATAGATTTTGTAGGCGATGCAAAGTCTTAATAATATCAATTGATTTAGTTGGACCATTCATGAGTAAATACTCCACTAATCTTTGATCAAATTGCCAACCTTGTCGAACTAAGACACCTTGTATCAATGCCTGTCGGTCACTGATTTTTTCACCGTTAGGTAACTCTAGACTAACCGCTTGTGCCAAACGTGAACGCAGATCAGCAATCTGCAATTTGAGCTGAGAAGGTGCATATCTTGATGAAAAAATTAATTGCCCCTGCCCTTCATAACTTAAATTAATTAAATTAAATACTGCTTTTTGCCAATCTAACATACCATCGATTGCTTCTAAATCATCTAAAGCAATTAAATCATAGTGATACAGACTTTCTATTGCTTCACTAGGTGCATTTAACAATTCTAATAAAGGCACTTGGATTGCAGTTTTACCAATATCTAAATAACTGTCGCAAATTGCACGTAGTAGATGCGTCTTTCCTACGCCAGCATCGCCATAAACATAAAAATATTTGATCAAACCCGTGTGTAACTGACGCACGTTGTCGATTACAGCATACCAACTCGGGCCAGCAAAATCTGCTAGATTTGCATCTACGATTGGTTCAATATTAAGCTGTAGTTGTCGCATTACTTAGATCCAAATTTAAAATATTAGGGCGAGATACATCGCTGAGCTTATTTACTGTTTTCATTTTGCTCTGCATCACTCGGCTGTGTTTGATTGACTGTGATAGAAATTTCAGGTGTATTTTGTACTGGAGTATGCTCAGGATTTTGCACAACAGGTTGATCAATCTGAATATCAATATTGTCATTTTGTGTATTTGCCACGGTTACTTGAGTACCATAAAACTGACTATGTTCATAGCTTTCTTTGAAATGTCTTAAAAAGACAACTAACACGGCTGCGACAGGCAAGGCAATCAGCATTCCCACAAAGCCCATAAGCTGAGCACCAGCAAGTACCGCAAATACCACCGCTACAGGAGATAGTCCAATCTTATCACCAAGCAAAAATGGCTGAAGAATATAACCTTCCACTGCCTGCCCCACCATAAACACCACACCAACTAATAGTAATTGCGTCCAATCCAATCCAAACTGGAAAAATGATGCGATAATCGCAGTGATGATACCGACTGCAAAGCCTAGATAAGGAATAATACTAGCAAGACCAGCAACCACACCAATGATGATACCCGTTTCAAGGCCAATCAGCTGCAAGCCAACCGCATAAACTAACCCAAGTAAAATCATCACCAAAAACTGCCCTTTGACAAAAGCACCTAAAACTTGATGACACTCTTGTACGATCGCTACTGTTTTGGCTTCTAATGGACGAGGAATCAGATGCTGTGCCTGAGCTAACATTCTGTCCCAATCTAGTAAAAAATAAAATGCAATAATAGGTACTAGAATGAATGTACCACCGATTTGGATAATACCCAAGCCAGATTGTGCAACACGCAGTAATATGTCTTGTAAACTATAGACTGTGTAATGCGTCTGTACATATTTCAGTGCATCATCAGAAAGTTTATCTAAGTTAATGCGAGACAGTTCAATATTAAAATTCTTAGACATCCATGGAATAGCATGCTTATTGACCCACTTGATCATCTCAGGTACTTTTTCATAAACATAAACCAGCTGTTTCCATACGATCGGCATGATAAACCAAACTACTAGCCCTACAATGACTAAAATACTAAAAAATACAAGTGTCGTAGAGAATGGGCGTGACAAGCCACGCTTTTGCATGGTTGCAACGATAGGACTAAATAAATAAGCAATCAAAAACGCTGCTAAAAAAGGAATAACGACTGGTGATAGCAGATGAATAACATATAAAAAACCAATGATTGTTGCCAATATAAATATACGTTTCAACACTATATCATTCATCATCATTTGCCTTTACGCTATGAAATTTTTAAATTTAATTTTCAAAGCCATACGCATTTTAAAGCGTATACCCCGTGTACTTTGAATCTTGCTAGTCTATGCCGATTGGATAGAAAACGCAATAAAAACAAGCTATTCATATACAATATTCTTGCTTGCTTGAAATATAAAATTTCTTTAAATTTCAAAAGAAACCAACCGTTAATTTGTTGATAAAACTATCGAATAACAATAAATGACTTTGATAAAAACATACACTTCATGCCAAAAATCAGTTAAAATAGCACGAATTTTTTTATTCTTTGAAGTTATCTTATGAGTAATAGCAACCCATCTACTGGTTTAAGTTATAAAGATGCTGGCGTGGACATTGAAGCTGGCGATGCGTTGGTCGAACGCATTAAATCTGTCGCGAAGCGTACAACTCGTCCAGAAGTAATGGGCGGCTTGGGTGGCTTCGGTGCATTGTGCAAGATTCCCAAAGGCTATGAAGAGCCTGTCTTGGTGTCTGGTACAGACGGTGTTGGTACTAAGTTACGTTTGGCATTAAATTTAAATAAACACGATACGATTGGTCAAGACTTGGTCGCAATGTGTGTTAATGACCTATTGGTAACAGGTGCTGAGCCATTATTTTTCCTAGACTATTATGCAACTGGACATTTAAATGTCGACGTAGCAGCTGATGTGGTTACTGGTATTGGTAAAGGTTGTGAATTGGCTGGCTGTGCATTAGTTGGTGGTGAAACTGCTGAAATGCCAGGCATGTATGAAGGCGAAGATTACGATCTTGCAGGTTTTGCAGTCGGTGTAGTAGAACACAGCAAAATCATTGATGGCTCTAAAGTCAAAGCAGGTGATGTGTTGATTGGCTTAGCATCAAGTGGTGCACATTCTAATGGCTACTCTTTATTACGCAAAATTATCGATGTTAAAAATTTGGATTTAGCTCAAATCGTTGATGGTCGTCCTTTAGCTGATATAGCGATGGAACCAACACGTATCTATGTCAAACCAGTTTTGCAATTATGTAAAGAAGTTGACGTACATGCGATGGCACACATTACAGGCGGTGGTTTACCTGGCAACTTACCACGCGTATTGCCAAACGGTGCACAAGCAGTTATTGATGAATCATCTTGGCAGTGGTCTGAATTGTTCCAATTGTTAAAACGTGAAGGTGGTGTAGAGCATTTTGAAATGTATCGTACATTTAACTGTGGCGTAGGTATGGTATTGGCTGTCGCAGCAGAAGATGCACAAAAAACTATTGATGTTTTGCAAGCTCAAGGCGAAAAAGCATGGAAAATTGGTTTTATCCAAGAAAATGCTGATTCTGTTGAAGGTGCTGACGAAAAAATCCGCGTACTTTTCGCTTAATTATAGATATAAGTTGAGTTAAAAATATGCGTATTGCGGTATTGGTATCTGGCAGTGGTAGTAATTTACAAGCTTTAATCGATGCACAAAAAGCTGGACAAATTCAAGCAGAAATTGTTGGTGTACTCAGCAACAAATCAGACGCTTATGCTTTGCAGCGTGCTAAAAATGCCAATATCGATACCGCAATCATCCAACACCAAGATTTTCCTACACGTGCTTCTTTTGATGCAGCAATGCATCAACAACTCATTGATTGGCAAGTCGATATTGTGATACTCGCTGGATTTATGCGAATCTTAAGTGGTGAGTTTGTCACAAAATGGCAAGGGAAAATGTTAAATATTCATCCTTCTCTATTGCCCGCTTATAAAGGTATGCATACACATCAGCGTGTGTTAGACAGTGGTGATGTATGGCACGGATGTACCGTACATTTTGTTACTGCTGAGCTTGATGCAGGACAGGCAATCGTCCAAGGTGTATTAAAAGTCAGCTATCAAGATGACGTAAATAGTCTTAGTCAGCGTGTGCATCAGTTAGAGCATCTTATCTATCCACAAGCTGTAGCTTGGTTATGTAATAGTCAATTAAAGTATATTAATCAATCACATGTTGAATATCAAAAACAACCGCTGAATCATCCTATTCAATTTACGCAGTTATAAAATCTAACAAAAAAGTGACTGGTCAGACATTTATATGTCCAAAAAAAACACAAAAGAACAAAAATGTATCAATTTGGGTAGTATTTTACAGAAAATCTGCTATATTTGTAGCTATCTGATGATTTTCAAGTTGCTTTTGTAACTTTTACTCATTTTTTCACCAATCTATTTTCAAGGATGGACGCCCATGAAAATTACCAATATTACGCTCGCAATTGTTTGTGCAACTTTACCAATGACTGGCGTTTATGCGGCTGCTCTTGACCGTTCTGGTCAGCCAATCGGTGCTTTTTTACAACCAAACAATTATTTTGAAGCTGGGATTTCTGGTCTAAGTGCTGAAGTTAAGGGTGTAGAGGCAGGTACATCAACTGCCAAACGTCCTATCGACAATATGGCCAAAGATTATGTTTTTGGTACAGCTGCTATCAAATTACAACCGACTGAACAGTTTTCGGTAGGTTTGATCTTCGATCAACCATTTGGCGCCAATGCAAGCTACCAAGGTACAAATGATTTTGTATCTAATAATACCAATACTGTTTTACCTGCTGCACAATTGAGTGCATTAGGTGCAGGCACGATTGCTACTGTTGCTAAATCAACATTTGATGGTTTGACCGCTCAACAACGTGTCGGTGCTGCTTTAACTGCACAAGGCGTTAATCTAACCACACCAGCAGGTCAAGCACAATTTGCTGCGACATTAAATTCTTATAATACTAATCCTGCGGTAAAAACTCAGATTGATACAGGTGTAGAAGCTGGTGTTAGAGCACAAGTTACACAACGTGTCAATGCAGGTCTAGCGGCAGCCAATAACAGCTTGGGCAAAGGCGAAACCAAAGTTAAAATTCAGACTGAAAGCTTAAGCTTGTTATTTGGTTTTCAACCAAATCAAAACTGGAATGTCTATGCAGGTCCAGTATTGCAAAACATCAAAGGTGATGTGAGTTTGCGTGGTCAAGCATATAGCTTGTACAATGGCTATGATGCAAAATTAGACGACAAGCAAGCATGGGGTTGGCTAGCAGGCATTGCATACCAAGTACCAGACATCGCTCTAAAAGCTTCTGTAACATATCGCTCTAAGATCAAGTACGATGCTCAATTTGAAGAGAATATGTCAGGTCTTGTTGGTGCATTACCAATCATTAACAACGCACCTAGCTTAGGTGGTCCTGTTGCCGCAGGTGCAATTACTGCTGCACAAACCAAAGCAGGTAGCCAAACTACATCATTTAGTACGCCACAATCTGTAAACTTAGATTTACAAAGTGGTATCATGGCAAATACTGTTGCATTTGCTAACGTACGTTGGGTCAATTGGAAAGATTTTTCAATCCGCCCTTACCTATTTGGTGCAGTGTCTGATGTTGTAGGTAAACTTCCTTCAGTAGGTCGTCCGAATGGCTTTGACTTGGTTGCTTACGAAAAAGATCAATGGTCTGCAAACGTTGGTGTAGGTCGTAAGTTCAGTGACAAGTTCTCTGGTAGCGTATCTGTTGGTTGGGATAGTGGTGCAGGTGATCCCGTATCGACTTTGGGACCAACGAAAGGTTTTTATAATGTCGGTCTAGGTGGACAATATAGCCCTGCGAAGAACTACTTTGTACAAGGCGGTATCAAATACTTCTGGTTAGGCGATACTAAAGCTCAAACTGGCTCACAATTTGGTGGTCCTGGCTACGTTGCAGAGTTCGCTGACAACAAGGCAATCGCTGGTGCTTTAAAAGTTGGCTATCGTTTCTAAGCTTTATATTTGACTATATTTATATTTTTGAATATAAAAATGGCACACTCTCAAAGTGTGCCATTTGCTTTTCTGTAATGGTGTGGTATTGGTGTAAAATATTACATCGCACTGTGTTTTTTATTACTGTATTTCAATAAATAGTGTAAAATTACCATTTATTAATATGTTATCGCTCTTAGCAGGATAGGATTTTTCAAACAGGACTTTATCTATGCAAGCACTTAATCCTTTAGATTTTTTATTTTTGTCCTTAGAAAAAAGACAACAGCCTATGCATGTTGCTGGTTTATTTTTATTTAAATTACCAGACCAAGCAAAAGACACTTATGTCAAAGATCTTGTCGAAAATATTAGAGCCAGTAAATCTATTCCTGTTGCACCATTCAATCAAATTTTAGACGGTGTGTTTTGGAAGACTGATGAATTATTTGATTTAGATCATCATTTTAGACATATTTCTTTGCCCGCACCAAGTGGCTTGGTTGAGCTTTATACTTATGTTTCACAAGAGCACAGTGCTTTACTTGACCGTGCAAAGCCTTTATGGTCTTGTCATATTATTGAAGGTTTAGAAGGCAATCGTTTTGCGATGTATTTCAAAGTCCATCACAGCTTGATCGATGGTATCGCTGCATTACGTTTACTCAGTAAGTCTTTATCATTTGATTCTCAGCAACAATCCATTGTCGCACCATGGGCATTACCACATCATGAAGTCAAAGAACTATCGCAACAAATCAAACCTTCATTATTAAAAAATACTTTGCAATTGGCAAAAAAACAATTACAAGCTACGCCTACTGCGATTAAAGAAATCACGCAAGCGGTTTTTTCAGAACGTGGTAAACATCCCGATTATGTTTCCACCTCTCAGGCACCAGCAACAATCTTAAATCAGCGTATCACTGCATCGCGACGTTTTTCCGCGATGTCTTATGATTTAGCTCGCTTAAAGCATATTGCGAGTACACTCAATGCAACGCTCAATGACATTATCTTAGCATTATGTGCTGGTGCAATTCGTCGTTACTTAATCAATATTCACGAGCTACCAAAACGTCCATTGATTGCAATGGTGCCTGCGTCACTACGCCATGATGACTCAGCACATGGCAATCAAATCACAATGATTCTTGCAAATCTTGCTACACACAAAGATACGCCTTTGGAACGCTTGCGAATTATTCAACGTAGTATGCAACATACCAAGCAACGCTTTAAGCGTATGACACCACAGCAAATTTTTAATTATAGTGCTATGGCGTACGGTCTAACGGGATTGAATGTGCTTTCGGGATTGCGACCAAAATCACAAGCTTTTAACCTTATTATTTCTAATGTGCCTGGCCCACAACAGCCGATGTATTGGAATGGTGCGTTAATGGAAAACTTGTATCCCGTATCAATTGTACTTGATGGACAAGCAGTCAATATAACGATGACCACCTACCTACAACAGCTTGAGGTAGGCATTGTGGCTTGCAGACGTACTGTACCGCATGTACAAACCATATTGCAGTATTTTGCAGATGAGATAGAAGCTTTTGAATATGTATATGAATTACAAGCAAAAAATTAATTCACGCTGCTTATACAAATTACTTTCATAAAAAATACCACTTTCATCCAGAAGGTGGCATTTTTAGTTTGTTTCACGTCACGATACTTTGGGGTGACAAATTATTGATCTGCAAGATCAGCCTCGTCAGCCTGCTCTACCAATTCTTCAATCATGTCGTGTTTGTTAAATTCCTTATACTCAGGCTTGGCTTGATAAGGATTCCACGCTTTTTGTACAGAATCAGCTTTAATGTCATCAACGGTGGTCATCTCAACCTTGGTTGGCATATTGTCAAATTTTACAGTAGTCATGGTACTTTTCCTTGTGTGGCACGGCACACATGATTGGTTAACGAATAACTATAAAATTACACAGCACAAAGACAAACTGCAAGTGCTTTTCAGGTTTTTTTTGTAATCATCCTGTACTTTTTTTAAGCTCTTATATCGAGTTAGCTAAATTAGTCAAACTCAACCGAATGCATTATTTTTAGCCTTTGTAAATTTGTTTAAAAAACAACATATAAGCAAAAATTCATTTCTTGTTCTGGTAGATTTATGCAATAATTGCCATCATATTTATTCATTTGAGCACTCAACTTATGTCAATTTGCTTACAACAGTTCTTACAACAACAATCACATGTTAATGCCGATTTAGCTACGGTACTTTTGAGTATCAGTGTTGCTTGCCAAAAAATCGACCATGCATTACAGCGTGGGGCTTTGGCTGGTATCTTGGGCAGTGCTGAGCAAGAAAATGTACAAGGCGAAACACAGAAAAAACTTGATGTGATCGCCAATGATATTTTGATCGATGCATTACAACGGACACCTGCTGTTGCCGCACTATCATCAGAAGAATTAGACAATATGACACCTGCCAATGCACAAGGTGATTATTTAGTTACTTTTGATCCGCTAGATGGTTCAAGCAATATTGATATCAATATGTGCGTCGGTACGATTTTTTCTATCTTAAAGCGTAACGATCAAAAAACTGATGCCATTGCTACAGAAGCATTTTTCCAAAATGGACGCCAACAAGTTGCTGCTGGTTATGTGCTGTATGGCCCTTCGACGATGCTTGTCTTGAGTACAGGACAAGGCGTGCAAATGTTTACTTTCGATCCTGATTCACAAAAATTCTTACTTACTGTAGAACAAGTAAAAATCAGCGAAGATACGCAAGAGTTTGCGATCAATAGCTCTAACCAACGTCATTGGGAGCCACCTGTACAACGTTATATCGAAGAATTGTTAGCTGGAAAAACTGGCGTACGTGGCAAAGATTTTAATATGCGTTGGGTTGCTTGTATGGTGGGTGATGTACACCGCATCTTAACACGTGGCGGTATCTTTCTTTATCCTTATGATCTTAAAGATCCTAAAAAAGCAGGTCGCTTACGTTTAATGTATGAAGCAAACCCGATGAGCTTTTTGGTAGAACAGGCAGGCGGTAAATCATCTACAGGGCGTTTGGACATTATGGATGTTGCACCAAATGATTTACATCAACGTGTTCCTGTGATTTTGGGTTCAAAGAATGAAGTTGAACGCGTTGCAAATTATTATCATACTTTTCAAGCTTAAAACTTGTTAGCTTTATAAGTTAAGTATAGATTGGAGTTTATTTGATTAGACTCCAATCTTATTTATGTCATCCTATGTTTCAGTCTACTTTATATTCATCACCAAAATGATGAGGTCATGCCATGCAAATCACTACAATTCAATCTAAAGATAATATTAAAATCAAAACCTTACGCGGTCTGATTGAACAAGCAAGTTTGCGTAAAAAGCAACAGCAAAGTGTGATTGAAGGAGCACATTTATTAGAAACTTATTTGGCAAATGATTTACAACCACAAGCGGTTTTCACCACAGAAACAGGTCTAGCACATCCAGAAAATCAGCGGGCTTTGCAGGAGACAACTGCATCGATTTATGTTTTGCCAGAGCAATTATTCCAAAGTATCAGTCAATTAGGTCAATCTTCAGCAATCATGGCAATTATAAATTTGCCAGCAAAAAAATTAGAATGGGATCGTCAGCAAGATACTTTGGTGCTTGATGCAATACAAGATGCAGGCAATGTTGGCACATTATTACGCTCAGCTGCCGCGGTCGGTATTCGTCAAATTTTATGCACTCAAGGTACAGCGAACATTTGGTCACCAAAGGTATTGCGTGCAAGCATGGGAGCAGTCTTTAGTCTTAATATTTTTGAAAATATTGATGAACAACAAATACTGGATGGTTTTGATATTCCAATTTTTGCGACAAGCGTGACCGACGCCAAAAGTTTATACAAGACTGACTTACGCCAAGCTTGTGTATGGATATTAGGCAATGAAGGACAAGGTGTAAAACCATCTCTATTGGCTCAATCTCAAGCAATTACTATTCCTCAGCCTGGCGGACAAGAGTCATTAAATGTAGCTGTAGCAGGCTCAATTTGTTTGTTCGAAATGATGCGTCAGCGACTCGTATAAAATTTAGTTATTTATTTGGATGCTGTCGACGCTATTTTTAAATGAGAGACAACGATATCTGATTAAATTATATCAATTTACTATTTTTTAAACAGAATAATTAGTAATTATATTTTTTTGTGTTAGACTACAAAAACACAAATTGATGTCAACCTTTTTCAGCATAATAACGTTATATGTGTGAGTAGGTTTACTTTATAAGAACAGTCATGCGTTCTAAGTAGCTACTTTGCCACAAAAGGTTGTTTATCGACAAACAATGGTAATCCTATGGCAAATTTTCTTTCAAAAACACACGATGCAGCTTTAACTGAAAGTCTAGCATCTAGTCTTGAGCAACGCTTAGAGCAGTTTATGCATAGCATGTCCTCTCGTGCCTTAGTGATGATGGAAAATGCGTGCCAAGGGCGTGAAGATGTTGCTATGGATTTGGTGCAAGAAGCATTTATTAGTTTGCATCAGAAGTATCCACATAAGCCAATTACTGAATGGTACCCTTTATTTTATACCATTTTGAACAATAAGCTTATGGACTGGCGACGTCGTGAAGCTAGACGTAGTCAGCGTTTTGGATGGTTAAAAGTCAATCCTTTGGCTGATGAAGATAGTGACACACTCGAAAACATTGTTGATGAGCAACAGGTTGATCCGAGCGAGCAAGTCATTGGAAGTGCCACAAATGAAGAAATTCTACAGGCTATCCAAGCACTACCCGTTCGTCAGCAACAGGCATTTATGTTACGCACATGGGAAGGTTTTGATACTGCAACGACAGCCAAAGTCATGGACTGTAGCGAAGGCAGTGTAAAAACACATTACCACCGTGCTATTCAAACGTTAAAGCAACGCTTGGCACATTTAGACGAGCGTTGATGAAGGTATTTCATCATGCAAGAATCTGAGCAAAAAATTAAAGAAAAAGCCTTAAAAGCATTAGAAGAAAAAGCCAAATCAATGCCTAAACACGACCTTACTGTGCGTGTGCAGCAAAAAATTCGTGCCCATCAAGCTCAGAAATATGAGCGTTGGGGCATACGATTGGCTATAGCGGCAGCGATCGCTGGTTTATCCACTATTCCTTTTTTGGTTAGTAATCAAGCTGAACAACAACAAGCGGTAGATACCACTCGCTTATCACCTCAATTTGCAGAAGATCTAGAAATGTTAAAAGTTTTGGGCAAGGATATGCCAAATGTTCAATAGAGCATTATTATTGTATTGTATTTTGGCGATCAGTACTGCACTCACACAAGGTCATGCTAGTGCTAGCCGATCTTGGCTTGTAAAAAGTGACGATACTGAGCAACAATTTGCTGAGTGTGAATCTTTGAGCAAAGAACAACGCCAAGAGTTGATTGCAAAATATCGTTCAATCGAAAATGATGCCGAAAAAGCTGAATTAAAACAACGTTTTGAATGGTTTTGTCAGCTTAGTGAGCAACAGCAAGAGCATATGCGTTTTGCGTGGCAGAGCATGAGTTCAAAAGAACGTCAGCAACTGCGTGTACAGCTTAAAAATACGCCAGACCCACAGCAACGTGCTAAAATCCGCCAAGATATTTTGGCAAAATATCCTTTGCCGGTATCAAACTAATATAAAATGTATTTGTTTTACTTAATATTCCTAAAAAATGTTATAAGCCTGATTCTTCCGCAATTTTTTGCTGGCTTTCTGTATAAACCTGCTTATGTGGTTTTATGCGGGCAAAAGGGCTATCCTCTGGAAAAATATTTACCACGGTTTCAAATTTTATTAATGATTCATGATAAATAATAATCTTTATTGGTCAACCTAACACCTTTTGCTGTCACTACAGCAATTGGGCAATAGTCATAGCCTGTGTTGTAACCATGTTTTTGTATAAAAGCCAATAATTCTTTGGAAATAATGCTAAACTTTAAACCATAACCATAAAATTCAAAATCAGGATTTTTCATAGATTTGACTACAAAATACACTTGTTTAGGTAGTTCTATTGCTTCATTTCCCACCCATGCGAAATCAAATGCCCTAGACTTACTGTAGTCTTCTTGAATACTGCATTTCGATACATTTGGAATATTTTTGCTATGCAGTTCAGTATAGCCATTACTTGCCCAAAAAATCAGTTGTTGCATAGTTCACACCCTTTTTTTACCTTACAGTTTTTTAATATATCATTTTCTTGTAGAAATTAAGAATTGTAAGATATCAAATTATCACATCTTTTGGCAAATTTTACACTATCTTGTAATCATTTATGCATGGATAATATGTTTCATAAAAATTTCCAATAACCCACAGCAACAGGCATTTTTCAGGTACAATAAGACACAAATTGATACGACCTTTTTATGTTTTGAGCCGACAATGACTGATATTTTAACCACCAACAAAGAAAAAAATAGCGATAGCCCTTTTCGCACGCCACCACACAACCTGACCATGGAACAAGCGGTATTGGCAGCATTGATGACCGTTGCCGAATCTTGGGAAAGTGTCTCGGATACACTTTCCACAGAAGATTTTTATGCTACTCGTCATCGCCATATTTTTGATGCTATCAAAAGCCTTGCCATGAGTGACCAGCCCTATGATGCGGTATTGGTAATGGATTGGCTGAGCAATCAACATTTGCTTGATGCCGTGGGCGGTGAAAGTTATTTGGTACAATTATTATCCGAATCGCCAACATCTTTATTTAACTTGCCGACTTATGCAGAAAAAGTCAAAGAATTGGCGACATTAAGGCATATGATTAGCGTCAGCAATGAAATTTTGTACAATGCCTATGATAGCAAAGGACAATCAGTATCTGAATTATTGGATTTGGCGGAAAGTAAGATTTTTTCTCTCGCAGAACAACATAATAATCGCCAAGACAAATCAGGACCAAAACCAATTGCCGATGTGGTGACCAGTGTTGTAGATAAATTGGATGAATTATCTCGTTTAGACAGCAACATCACTGGGCTTTCTACAGGCTTTTTGGAATTGGACAACAAAACCTATGGCATGCAAGCAGGGGATTTAATCATTGTCGCCGCACGTCCATCCATGGGTAAAACCACTTTTGCCATGAATTTGATCGAAAGCGTACTGTTTAATTGCAACTTGCCTGCCTTGGTATTTTCAATGGAAATGCCTGCTGACTCGATTGCCATGCGTTTGATTTCATCTTTTGGGCGTGTGCATCAAGGGCATTTGCGTTCGGGGAAACTGGATGGCGATGAGTGGAATAAAGTCACCAGTACCATCGTGCATTTGGAGTCCAAGCATTTGTATATCGATGATTCTTCTGCCCTACCACCGAATGAAATGCGTGCCAGAGCCAGACGCATCGCCAAACAACATGGCGGAAAATTGGGCTGTGTGATGGTCGATTATCTGCAATTAATGAAAGTGCCAGGGATGGGCGATAACCGTGTTGGTGAGATTGGCGAGATTTCACGCAGTTTAAAAGCCTTAGCAAAAGAAATGAATTGTCCCGTGATTGCCCTATCACAGCTGAACCGTAGTCTGGAAAATCGCCCCAATAAACGTCCAGTCATGTCAGATTTGCGTGAATCGGGAGCGATTGAGCAAGATGCGGATTTGATTATGTTTATTTATCGTGATGAAGTATATAACAAAGAATCTAAAGATGCAGGGACAGCCGAAATCATTATCGGTAAACAGCGTAATGGTCCGATTGGTACGGTAAGATTGGCATTTGAAGGGCAATATACCCGCTTTAGTAATTTGTCGCCTGAATTTTATAACAACCGCCAAGAAGATGAAGAATAATGGTTTCCCTCCCCTAGCCCCTCCCTTAGGGCGGGGAATAAATGCGTAAGCCATTTTAGTTTTTATCTATTGTTTTATCTTGGTTATTGATATTTTAGAGATATTGTATGCGTCACACTGAAATTTGCATTGACTACACTGCCCTACAACATAATTTGCAACGAGTACGCCAACTTGCCCCAACATCCCAAGTCGTGGCGATGGTGAAAGCCAATGCCTACGGGCATGGTGTGGAAAATGTGCTTGATGCATTTCATGATGCGGATGTATTCGGTGTGGCGTGTTTACAAGAGGCTTTACAAATTCGCCAATTGGGTTGTAATAAGCCGATTACTCTGATTGAAGGGGTATTTTCTGTTGAAGAAATGCCAATAGCACTTGCCAACAAGTGTGAATGCATGGTGCATCAACAGCAACAAATTGACTGGTTATTGCAGTATAAAGCACAATATCAACAAGCCAATTTAAAAGTCTGGTTAAAAATCAATACTGGGATGAATCGTTTGGGTTTTAAAATCCAAACCGCTGATGATATTGATGCAATCGTTCAACCATTGTTGCAAGCAGGTTTTAAGTGTATCATCACCATGCACTTTGCCAATGCTGATGAACTACAACATCCTTTAAATCAACAGCAAATTCAATTATTTAAAGCCATTCAAAACAAATATCCTGAACTTCAATATTCTTGCTGTAATTCAGCGGCAATATATAACTGGGCAGACTTGCATGCGGATTATGTTCGTCCCGGTATTATGCTGTATGGTGCAAGTCCTTTTGCTGATAAAAGTTGCCATGACTTAGGTTTAAAAGCGGTGATGCATTTTAATAGTCAAATTATGCAGATTTTCCAAGTGAATGCAGGCGAAAGTATTGGTTATGCGTCTAGTTTTGTGGCGGATAAAACCATGACTGTGGCAGTTGTAGCGGTCGGTTATGGTGATGGCTATCCAAGAGCTTATCAGCAAGACAATTTTGTGAATATCGCTGGGCATCAAGTCAAAATCATCGGTCGCATTAGTATGGATATGATAACCATTGATATTACAGATATTGCAAACGAAGTCAAAATTGGCGATACGGTACAATTATGGGGCGATAAAATAAATGTTGATGATGTGGCTCAAGCTTATCAAACGATTGCTTATGAACTGTTGTGCCGTATTACTACTAGACCGATGCGTAAAATTATCAATAAGTCCACTCAATAAATCTTTAATGATTATTACCAAAAATATTGAGAAAGCAAATTATTGATAAATTTGTCCTTTGTGTTTTAACCACCCATCAACATGGCGTTTTTGTGGGTCGTGATGCGTCCAGTGCATCACACCACCTTTGTCACTATATTCATATTCACCAAAAAATTCTACGGTATCACCTTTTTTCAGATTTTGAATTTTTGGTGCTAAATCAATATTTTGTGCCACCAAAATAGTGTGTCCATTTTCCAAATTTAAAATAATTTTTTGATGGCGACTACCATCATTATCATCAGGTAAAACCGCTTTGACTTGTCCAATACCTTGAATTTGCACATTACTTTGGCGATTTAAAAAAGCTTGCTGAATCTGTGCAGCACCGTTACTACTATTATATACAGCTGAATGATGGATATTTTTACTTTTTGGTGATGCCTGTTTTGGTGACGTTTGCTCAAGTTGTTGTGGGGTATATTGTGTCTGTGATGAATGCTGTTGTGTGTCAGTTTGATGAGATTGGCTTTTGAAAAAGTAAGCCAAAAACAGCACAATTACTGCACCAATAATAACGCTATTGATGATTTTATTTGAAATACGCATAGCTTATTTTCCAAATGAATATTGATTACAACTAGATTTGATTATCATAACAAATTAATAATCGCTAATATAGCAAGTCTGTACGAATCAACCTAAATTTGAGCGTAAAAATATGAGTACAAACAGTTTATTACAGCTGCAAAAATACACTACATTGGTGGTAGATAGTAGTGATTTACAGGCGATCGCACGTTTTCGCCCACTTGATGCAACGACTAATCCATCTTTAATCACTGCTGCTGCCAGTCAAAGTGAAAATATTGCTTTGCTTGAAGATGCACTACAACAAGCCCGGGCTGAAAATTATCAAGCTGATGCTTTGGTGGAACGTGTTATTGATATTCTCACTGTACGTTTTGGGGTAGAAATTTTAAAATTAATCCAAGGTCGTGTATCGACTGAAGTGGATGCCAGTTTGTCTTATGATACTGAAGCTACGATTGAAAAAGCCTTGCAATTGATTGAATTATATAAGCAATTTGGCATAGATCAATCACGAGTATTGATTAAAATCGCTGCCACTTGGCAAGGGATTCAAGCAGCACGCTTTTTGGAACAGCAAGGCATTCAGTGTAATTTGACTTTAGTTTTTAATCTGACGCAAGCCCAAGCTTGTGCTGATGCTGGGGTTTATTTGATTTCGCCTTTTGTCGGACGAATTTTGGATTGGTACAAAAAAGCAGAACAAAAAGACAGCTATGTCATTGAACAAGACCCTGGTGTATTGTCAGTAAAACGTATTTATCAATACTACAAGCAAAATGATATTCAGACCAAAGTCATGGGTGCAAGTTTCCGTAGTTCTGCACAAATTTTGGCATTGGCAGGTTGTGATTTACTGACTATTGCACCAAATCTCGTGGCTGAACTAGAACAAAGCCAAGCTCCAGTATCTTGTCAGCTAAACGCTGAAGATGCCAAGACACAAGCTAAAATTCAGCGTCCTGTGTTGAATCAGCAAATTTTTGAGCAAGAAGTACAAGATGATTTGATGGCAGCACAATTATTGCAAGGTGGTATTGATGGCTTTATCAAAGCACGAGAACAGCTTGCACAATTATTGCATCAAAGTTTTGGTTTGGCAGATATTGCACCTTAAATTTGTCCAAAAAAATGATGAAAATTTTAACTTTCATCATTTTTTAAGTATCACCTACAATGTTATTTATGTTGGTATGCCAATTTCATCCCTAACATATAGCCTGTATTATCAGAGAAGTTTGAAACGACATCTTTGGTTGGCAGACTACCTTTGGCATCGCCAAACCACATATAACGACCACCTGCTGATACTGAAACATCAGAGGTAAAGTTATATTTGGCACCTAGACCAACAGCATAATAACCCTCGACTGGTCCAAGTGATGTGGTTGGATTGCCTGCGCCACTATCCCAGCTCACATTACCTGAAATTGCCAATTTGGGATTTAAACGTTTTGCCAATCCCAGTTCTGCATACCACTGATCTTTGCTATATTCTATAGCAAAAGAAATTAATAAATGGTACAAATCCACATAAAATAGAAGAACAGGGTATCAATACAATCTAAACGCCAATCCTTACGTTTCTGTTTTATCCAAG
>NZ_JBHFHK010000006.1:0-59877 GCF_041928215.1 Hubeiibacter jixunmingi
AAGTTCAACCGCAAGTTCAACCGCAAGTTCAACCGCAAGTTCAACCGCAAGTTCAACCGCAAGTTCAACCGCAAGTTCAACCGCAAGTTGTGCCACAGACTATAAATCCTGTGCAAGCACCTACAGCAAATACCAGCAGTAAACCTGTGTCAGATGACCCATTTGACGCACTAAAGCCTTAAATCATCCATGAAAAAGCACTTAAGTCATTTAACTTAAGGGCTTTTTTAATTCCAAAATTAAATTTTAATCTTCACTTTCTTTATTGACCAAATGCTGTGATCCTTCCAAAATCATACGGATCATCAAAATAGTCTCTTCAGCCACCACTTCTCTCTCTACTAATGATAGGTTTTGTACTTTTGCCCCCATATTAAACACCAACTGGGTAATGGCTTTGGCAACCAAATCATGACGTTGCATTTTGGAACGATGTAGATTGCCAATACGCTCTAAGTCATCTTGTAGCTCTTGTTGAAAGTATGTCAGCTGTTGTTCTACAGCTTGCTTATATGATGCTGAGCCTGTATACCCTTCACGCAACAAAAGACTTAAATAACCTGAATCAGCATCCAATTGTTGTAAAAAAATTTCTACTGAGCGTCCGATCAGACCACGATTAGGAATAGCATAAAGGCGTGCTTCACGAATAATTTGTCGTAGCACTTGACCTGCTAGTGTGATGAGTTCAATTGCCAAACTATCAATATCTTTAAAATGGCGATAAAAACTATTCGGTGCAATACCTGCTTCACGCGTAATTTCGCGTAAGCTTAAGCTAGAAATACTACGTCCATTACCAATTAGATTGAGTGTAGCCTGAATAATCTCTTCCTTGCTGATGGTCGCCTTACGCCCGACATTGCGATTTTGTACTGTAGTGTCTGTCATGGAAATACCATCAATAAAATTACTTTCTTGTCTCGATTTGCTGCATTTACAAATATAAATCTTCGTTCAAGATTAAAACACTGAATATACATCGATGCAACATTATTCTGCTTTTACCATCACTTCACAAATGCGATAAGCATAAAATCAACCACTTATTATAGCTCGAATCATGACAAATTTAAAAATAAATTTATCGACAAATATTTACATAAATAAAACTATACATTTATATATACATATGTATAATAATAGCATCAAGTGATTTTAAGGCACTCTTTCGCCGATGAACAGCCTCCTTTCCAAAAGCTACTTACAACGCTTTAATCAAACCATCTTGACCAGACCAGACGTTGATTTTTGGTTGCATAAAGCCAATCCTCTGTGGTCATTCCGCCACGCTCTAGGCAAAATTGTCAAAAAGAGTACACATGGACAAAATGTCTGTTTGACTTTACGTTGTAACCATCTAATGCAGTTTGGCAAGGCAGGACAACATCATCCTGTTATGATTGAAATTGCAGGACGACGTTACCAAAGACAATACAGCCTCACCCAACTTGATCGACATCATGTTTTGCTGACTGCAAAGAAATTCCCTCAAGGTTTGGTCAGTAGCTGGCTGTATGATGACTCCAAAATCGGTGAAATTGTCCAATTTGGTACGCCTTACGGTGAAATGCAAATTGATAAAAATACACCAAAAGTTTTGATGCTCGCAGCAGGAAGTGGCATTACACCGCTTTATAGTTTGCTTTATGATTTTGCCCAACAACATCGCCTTAAAGACCATCAAATCGATATTTTGTATTGGCAAAAGCATCAGCAAGACGCTGTATTTTTGGATGAATTATTGGCTTGGCAAAAGCAATATCCTAACCTAAAAGTACACACTTTCTTCACTCAACAGAGTAATGATGACAAGCTCGCACAGCGACTTAATCATACACATCTTGATGGTTTTGACTTAGCTCAAACTCAAGTATTGGCTTGTGGTGCATACGGTTTTATCGATACAGTCGAAACACTAGCGAAAAATGCCAAGTCTTTGCATACCGAATCTTTTAGCTTAGCACCCGCCAATATCGCTCAAGATCCAAGTGATACAGTACAAGTGACGCTAAAAAAATCAGGGCAAATTTTAACGGTCAGTGCAGGACAAGCATTACTGCCTGCTTTAGAGCAAGCGAATATCAGACCAAAATTTGGCTGTCGCATGGGCATTTGTAATCACTGTAGCTGCCATAAAGTCAGTGGTTCAACTGAAAATGTATTGGACCACAGCCAAAATCATGAAATTAATCAAGAGCTTCGTATCTGTGTCAATCGTGCTACGAGCGACATCGTTTTAGATTTATAAGGAATAGCACATGAACGCACGTGTTAAAACTGAATTTTATGTCAATCCCAAAAACCGTGAACTCAGCCAAACCGAATTGGATGAACTGGCACGTGAGCTGGATGCAGTACGTCAAGAAGTGATAGATGATCTGGGTGAAAAAGATGCCAAATATATCCGCAAAGTCTATAGTGCAGTGCGTTATAGCGAAGTAGCTGGTCGTGCTTGTCTGATGTTGGGTTGGTTTCCACCGACATGGTTGTTGGGTACTGGCTTGCTCGGTATGTCTAAGATTTTAGAAAATATGGAAGTTGGACACAATGTTATTCATGGTCAGTATGATTGGATGAATGATGATACGTTCAAAGGTCATGACTATGAGTGGGATATCGTAGGCACAGCGGATAATTGGCGTCATACGCACAACTTTAAACATCATACCTATACCAATATCAAAGGTATGGATGAAGACATCGGCTATGGTGTGTTGCGTTTATTCCCAGAGCAACGTTGGGAGCCCATGCATTTGTTACAGCCACTGTACACCATTCCTTTTGGATTAATGTTCCAGTGGGGCGTGGCAATACAGGATTTGAAATTTGGTAAATTATTTCAAGGTCGTGCCAATAAAGTAAAATTTATGCAACAACTCAAGCCTGTACGTCAGAAAGTAGCGAAAAAGTTATTTAAAGACTATGTCTTTTATCCTGCGATTGCTTTGCCTTTTGGTAGTGCTTTGCCTGTGATGGCGGGTAATATGGTGGCAAATGGTATGCGTAATCTATGGACGTTTAACGTGATTTTCTGCGGTCATTTTACCAAAGATGTGGAAATTTTCCCACGCAGTGTATTGCGTAACGAAAGCAAAGGGCATTGGTATATGCGTCAAATTCGTGGCTCGTCTAACCTGACTGGCTCGGAATTTTTCCATATCATGACAGGGCATTTAAGTCATCAAATCGAGCATCATTTGTTCCCTGATGTCCCTGCACGTCGTTATCGTGAAATGGCTCCAAAAGTCGAAGCGATTTGTAAAAAATACGGTCTAAATTATAATAATGCAAGTCTGTTAAAGCAGTCTAGCGAAGTCGCTGCACGCATTTTAAAATACGCTTTTCCATTTAAAAAATAAGCGTTTTTTGGATAAAATAAACGCTCACTATGGTGGGCTTTTATTTTTGCTATCAGTCTGTCAGTTTTTGCAAATTAATACAGCCAGCTATTCACCCAGAAGGCAAGCTTTATAAAACCATTTTAATTAACGTGAGTTCGGGATGGGCTTAAATACAAGTGTTTGATTTTATTTAAAATTTTTAATTCGGATGCAGGGTGCGTCTTACGCACCTTTCAGAAAACGGCATTAAAATGGTGCGTGTAACGCACCCTACTTCCTTAAAATCATATAATTACAACAAAAACATACTTTTTAAAACCGAACTCACGTTAATTATCATAAAAAACGCTATGATTTAATTAAACCATAGCGTTTTCAATGCTGTTTACGATGCTTATTTGTCAAACAAACCATCATACAATACAGAAGACAAATAACGCTCACCACTGTCAGGCAAAATCACCACAATGGTTTTGCCTTGTGATTCTGGACGTGCTGCCACTTCAGCCGCTGCTGCCAATGCTGCACCACATGAAATACCCACCAAAATACCTTCTTGTGTCGCACATTTTCTTGCCCATTCGATTGCCACGTCACTGGCTACTGGCACAACATCATCAATCAAACTCAAATCCAAATTTTTTGGAATAAAGTTCGCCCCAATACCTTGGATTTTATGCGGTGCAGGCTGGATGCTTTCACCTTGACGAGTTTGGGTAATGATTGGCGATTCAGCAGGCTCAACCGCAACTGAATAAAGAGCTTGATTTTTTACTTGTTTAAAATAACGTGAAATGCCTGATACAGTACCGCCCGTACCCACGCCAGCGACTAAAATATCCACGTTGCCTTGTGTGGCTTGCCAAATTTCAGGGCCTGTGGTATCGACATGGATTTGTGGATTGGCAGGATTTTCAAATTGTTGCGGTAAGAAATATTGTTCAGGATTTTCATCATGAATACGCTGTGCTTCGTCCACCGCCCCTTTCATGCCTTTGGCAGGGTCTGTCAACACCAATTTTGCACCAAAGGCCTTAAGCACTTTACGGCGTTCTAAGCTCATACTCGATGGCATAGTCAAGGTCAGTTCATAACCTTTTGCCACAGCTACAAATGCCAGGGCAATCCCTGTATTCCCACTGGTTGGCTCAATGATTTGCATACCTGGTTTCAGTACGCCACGCTTTTCTGCATCAGCAATCATCGCTGCACCGATACGACATTTCACCGAAAAAGCGGGGTTACGGCTCTCAACTTTGCCCAATACTGTCACGCCTTCTGGCATAATACGGTTTAGGCGTACCAAAGGTGTATTGCCAATCGCATCGGCATTATTATCATAAATTTTAATAGCTGGATGAATGTCACTCATGATTGTGTCCTATAAATTGATTAATCATTTGATTATAAAATAAATACTTAATAAGGCAAGTGCAATACACGATAACTTTAGCATAAATAATGCTTAACTTCTTTTGATGAATTTTTAATAAAAAATTAAAAAATCACCCTAAATTTCATAGGAGTATGCGATACGCCACTAGATACGATATAAATTTAATTCATTTTTAAACAAAGATTTAGTGGCAATTTTCTACACAATATCCTTAGTTTCTCGATAAAATTCCGCTATGATAGCTGAAAATTTCTTTATCGATTTATGGGTATGCCATGAAATCTATCGCCAAAAAACTTGTATTTGTGCCATTCTTGTTCACGCTGTCTATGCCAGTCTGGGCAGAGACAACCACAACCAACACGGCAAACACCATCACTCAAATTACTACTACTCCAATCGGCAATACGCCTATGGCAAATTTGCCTTTGGATAGCTTGAGTGTGCCGAACTTGCAAGGTTTAGACAGTGCTGATTTGCAAGCCAGTCTGGATTTATACAAAGCTCAAATTAATCAAGAAAACATCATTACCCTTACTCAAGTATTACAACAACAAGTGGCAAGGCAAACACAAAGTAAAGATTTTGAAAAAGGTATACAACAAGGTGTAGGCATTGTCTATGATGCCGAGCAAGCCAAAGCCATGACTGACTTTGCCCAAAAGCAATTACCACAATTGATTGAAAAAAATAGCCCAATGTTCGCTCAACAAGTGGAAAAATCGTACAAAATATTGATACCGCCAAAGTCGCTCAAGCCATCAATAAACCCGAAGTGCAAGATGCGATGCAAAAATTATTAAAAGTCATTGATATTTTTAAAGATAAATAATTTTTATAACAAACCATGTAAGGGCGTATCGCATACGCCCAGAATCGCAAAAAAAGTAAATCCCCTAAAGAACATCATTTAAAAACAAAAAATGGCATAAATACAATGATTTACGCCATTTTTTATTTTTAAATCAGAATAAGTTATTCAACTACTGTTAAATCTTTACTTTTCTCTTCTGATTTTTCTAGTTTAGGCTGACGGTCTTTGCTAAATTTTGGTTCAGCTTTACCATCAATCACGTCTTTGGTCACGGTGACGGTACCAACATCATCACGACTTGGTAAGTCATACATGGTATCAAGCAAAGCACCTTCTAGAATTGAACGCAAACCACGTGCACCTGTTTTACGTTCCAAGGCTTTTTTCGCCACTTCACGCAGAGCATCTTGTTCAAAGACCAAGTCCACATCTTCCATATCAAACAAATGTTGATATTGACGGGTTAAGGCATTTTTTGGCTCAGTCAGAATCTGCATCAAAGCATCTTCATCCAATTCTTCAAGTGTAGCGATCATTGGCAAACGACCGATAAATTCTGGAATCAAACCAAATTTAATCAAATCTTCTGGCTCAACTTCACGGAACAATTCACCAAGCTTTTTGCTTTCATCCTTACGTTTCACTTCAGCCGTAAAACCAATACCACCTTTTTCATGACGTTGCGAAACGATTTTTTCTAAACCAGCAAAAGCACCACCGCAGATAAACAAGATATTCGATGTATCGACTTGGATCATTTCTTGATTAGGATGTTTGCGTCCGCCTTGTGGCGGAATCGATGCTACAGTACCTTCGATGATTTTAAGCAAAGCTTGTTGCACGCCTTCGCCTGATACGTCACGAGTAATCGATGGATTTTCAGATTTACGCGTAATCTTATCGATTTCATCAACATAGATAATGCCTTTTTCAGCTTTTTCTACATTGTAGTCAGACTTCTGTAAAAGCTTTTGTACGATGTTTTCTACATCTTCACCGACATAACCTGCTTCGGTTAATGTAGTGGCATCTGCCATAGCAAACGGTACATCTAACAAACGAGCCAAGGTCTGAGCAAGAAGCGTTTTACCCGAACCCGTAGGCCCGATCAGCAAAATATTACTTTTAGCAAGTTCAACTTGACCTTTGTCATTGCGGTTATTGCTGGCTTTTAGACGTTTGTAATGGTTATACACTGCGACAGATAGAGTCTTTTTCGCCCAATCTTGCCCAATTACATAATTATCCAACTCGCCACGTAATTGCTGTGGTGTTGGCAAGGGACGCTCTGCCCAACCGTCATCACCACTTTGTTGGCTGGTTTGCACCAAATCCATGCACACATCGATACATTCATTACAAATATAAGCATCATCACCAGCAATCAATTTGCCGACTTCTGCTTGCGTTTTACCGCAAAACGAGCAGGATTTTTGCCCGTGTTGATGTTCAGTCATATTGACTCCACTCATCATTTTTTAAAATTTTGTCATTGTCCAATCGTTTGACGTCTTTCAATCAATTTCAATAAGCATTAAGCATTGGACATGTTATTATTGCTTACCTTGTGCGATGCACAATTATGTGCGTTTGCTCAAGATTTTATCGACCAAGCCATAATTTTTTGCAGCTTCTGCGGTCATAAAATTATCACGGTCGGTATCACGTGCAACAACTTCGTAATCTTGTCCAGTATGCTCCGCCATCAAACGGTTTAAACGTTCTCTGATAAAAAGAATTTCACGCGCATGAATTTCGATATCTGAAGCCTGACCACGGAAACCGCCCAAAGGTTGGTGAATCATCACACGAGCATTTTCCAGGCAATAACGTTTGCCTTTTGTGCCTGCACTCAACAAAAATGCACCCATAGATGCGGCTTGACCCATACAATAGGTCACCACATCAGGCTTAATAAAGTTCATAGTATCGTAAATCGCCAAACCTGCAGTGACAGAACCCCCAGGTGAATTGATATATAAATGAATATCTTTATCTGGATTTTCTGCTTCTAAGAATAGCATTTGAGCCACAATCAAGTTTGCCATATTATCTTCGACTTCACCTGATAAGAAAATCACACGCTCACGCAATAAACGTGAATAAATGTCAAATGAACGCTCACCACGAGATGATTGTTCAACAACCATTGGTACTAAAGCATTTTCGATATTGCTATACATCATTGTTATCCTAAATTTGGGTTGAAAATCAGCAGGATTAGTATTTTCAACATAAAATTGTACACCGTCACAAATTCTAGCACATCACTTTGTGAATGCAATAAAAAAGGCACAAATTTTACCTTGTGCCTTCTACTGATTGTATCTTTCGTGAATTAAACAACATGGAGTCAAAGCAAAGTCTAAACTTTTACTTTTCCACAATTACCTATTTACGATAAACTCAAACTCGTCAATTACATTTGATTTTGACGTGCTTGTTGTTCTTGCAACAATTCTTGATAAGTCACTTTAGTATCAGTCACTTTGGCTTGGCTCAAGATATGATCAACGACTTGGTCTTCTAATACCACAGCTTCGATTTGTGCACGTTGCTCTTTGTCGTTGGTGAAATATTCGATCACTTCGTTGGCATCTTCATAAGATGACGCCATCTCTTCGATATACGCTTTTACACGTGTTTGATCGACTTCTAATTTGGCATTTTCTAAGACTTGAGATACCAAAACGCCCAATTTCACTGATTTTTCAGCTTGCTCTTTAAACAACTCATCTGGTAGCACGCTGCTATCAAATGCTTTAGCACCCTGTGCACCGAACTGTTGGGTAAATTGTTGCACCATACGCTGACGTTGGTTGTCAATTTCTTGTTTCAACATCGCTTCTGGGATTTGGATGTCATTGGCAGCAACCAAAGCATCAAATGTAGCGGATTTCACTTGGTTGCGTAAGCCATTTTTCACTTCGCGTTCCATGTTTTTACGCACGTCAGCTTTCAGTTTATCAACACCTTCTTCTTCAGAAATACCAAAAATATTTAAGAATTCTGCATCAATCGCTGGCAATTCTGGCTTTTCAATTTTTTTGACATTGATTTTGAATTGTGCAGCTTTACCAGCTAAGTTTTCAGCATTGTAGTCTTCTGGGAAAGTGACATCAATTACTTTCTCTTCACCTGTTTTCATACCGATGATGCCATCTTCAAAACCAGCAATCATACGGTTTGAGCCCAATACTAATGCAAAATCTTCAGCACTACCGCCATCAAATTTTTCGCCATCAATTGAACCTTCAAAGTCAAAAGTCACTTGCATGTCTTTTTTAGCCATATCTTTGATTTCTACCCAAGTTTGGCGTTGTTTTTGCAAGTTTTCTAACATGGTATCTACATCAGCATCTTTTACTTCAGCCGATTTACGTTCGATATTTAAATCAGCAAAGCTCTTAACTTGTACTTCTGGGTAAACATCTACGGTCGCTTCATACACCAAGTTATCGTCTTTGTTTTCAACTTTTTCAATGTTCGGCATGCTGACCGCATTGATTTTTTCTTGTTGGAGTGCTTCAAACACCGTGTCACGCAATACATCATTTACCACTTCTTGATAAATACCTGCACCGTAATCACGACGAACCACATCTACTGGCACTTTACCTGGACGAAAACCGTTGATTTTAATGGTTTTTGTAGTACGTTTGATACGTGCTTCAAACTGTTCATTGATACGGCTATTTGGTACAGTAACGGTTAAACGACGTGCATTTTCCGAAATGGTTTCAACTGCAACAGTAATGGTCATTGTAGACTTCCTCTAAATTACTAAAAAAATAAGTCAATTTTAAAAACACCATATTATATGTCAAGCTATCGATAGATACAAAGGCTGTCTACATTTTTTTACGCTTAATCTGTACAAATTTGCAAATTTATTCATTTGATTCGGTATTTTGCATTGTGGAGATGACGTACAAAACATATTAAAACGATAGCTCTAGCACAAAAACATATAAAAATCAGGTTATTGATGATAACGATAATATTTCCTAAATAATAATAAATTTCAATAGATATGTATTTACATTTGATAATGATTATCAATTAATGTAACCTATTGTAAATTTTGTTTCTTTTTGATTAGGAATTATAGCATGACATCTGCTTTATCTCTTCGACCATTAACATTGGCTGTAAGTACAGTTTTAATGACCTTATCTACGATTGCTTCTGCACAAACATCTGCCACACAGCAGATGGATGCTTCAAATACAGCACATTCAAATCAAGTACAACAAAAAACTCACGTTTTAGATACCATTTATATCACAGCGCAAGGCAGTAAAAATCAATTTAACGTCATTACTGAAGACATCAAAAATCAACGCACGGCAACGGATTTGCGTGGGCTTTTAATCAATCAATCAGCAGTAGATTTTGGTGGCGGTAACGGTACTTCACAGTTTGTAAGTATTCGTGGTATGGGGCAAAACTCTATTGATATGAAAATTGACAATGCATATACCGATAGCCAATTTTTATATCATCAGGGTCGCTTTATGGTAGACCCTTCTCTACTCAAAAGTGTGTCAGTACAAAAAGGCGCTGGTGCTGCCTCAGCAGGTATTGGTGCAACCAATGGTGCAATCATACTCAAGACTGTAGATGCTGAAGACCTATTGCAAAATAGCCAACGTGATTATGGCTTCAAACTTGGTGCAGGTTATAGCAGTAACAATAATTATAGTTATAATGCAAGCGTGTTTGGTCGAGCTGGAAATGTTGATGGGATACTCTCTTATAGTACTGTGAATGATAAAAACTATAACGCAGGTCAAGGTTATCTCAGCCCAAATAAAGATGCAACCGTGCCTTATAGTGCATTAGACAAAAACAGTTATTTGGCAAAATTGGGTTTTAATCTTGATCAACATCGCTTTGTGCTAAGCCACCAAAATCAAATCAATAAAGGCATTCGTACAGTCCGTGAAGAGTTTACCACGTTCAACAGCTATGCTGACGAGAATACAGATCGCCAAGCACCTGTTTATCGTGAAATTTCGCAACAATTGACTAATTTAGAATGGTCTGCCAAGGACTGGGGCATGGTGAGCGATGCCACAGCCAATGCTTATGTACTAAAAAACAAACGTTATTCTGCTAATGACGAAAAATGCGGCTACTGTGGCAGCATCAAAGGCGAAACCACAACACAAATCGAGACACAAGGTGCCAATCTTAATCTAGACTGGAAAGTGGGCGAATTCACTACACTAAAAACAGGGGTAAATTATCGTCATCAAGAAATTTCACCAGATCGATTTATTCATAAAACTGTAAAACTCAACAATCCTGAAAAAACCGACATTGGTGCATACGTTGAATCAATCAGTGAAGTACAAGATGTAACGCTTACAGCTGGAATGCGTTATGATCAATTCAAATTTAAAGCGATGGATGGCAAGACTGTATCAAATGGTCAAATTAGCCCTAGTATCGCAGCAATTTGGCAAGTTTTACCGTCTCTTAGCCTGAGTGCCAATCATAACTATGCAACACGTAGCCCGCGTATGTATGATGCACTGCTTAGCCATGGCGGTCGTGGGATTACATCTATCGCTAACAGAACCAAAGCTGAACAAGCACGCAATACCGAGATTGGTTTTAATTTAAAACATGAATTTGGCGATGAAAGCCAGCTTGAAGCAAAAGGCAATTATTTTTGGCAAACCATCAATGATGCCGTGGTCAATCCACAAGATCGTCACGGTGCACAAGGCGTGAAAGATATCATCAATGGTGGAAAAATCAAAAATCATGGCTATGAACTCGATCTAAGTTACCGCCTAAATGGCTTGACTGCAAAAGTCGGCGTGGCTCAAAGTAATCCTGAGTTTTATCCAAACAGCAACGTTACAAATGAGCTTAATCCAGAATTTGGTGCAAAAATTGGTCGTCTGTGGACCAGTAGTTTGGCTTATCGTTTTACACAGCCGAATGTAGAAGTTGGTATACGTAACCGCAGTGCAGAAAAAGCGACAGGCGGTTTTAACCAAAACCTTGCTACACCACAAAATCGCAAAAGCTACAGCACGACAGATCTATTTGCCAATTGGAAACCGCTCAACAACGATAGTGTTAATGTAAACTTTGAAGTGAATAACTTGGCAAACAAATTTTACTTACCACATACTCAGCGTGCAGAAAGAAGTTTACCTGCAAACGGACGTGATTTCCGCTTGGCTGTAAATTACACTTTCTAAAGTAAAATCATACAGTTAAATCAAAATAAAAATCTGCAAAGTTGGATAAGTACAAAAAATGATTTGTTCAACTTTGCTTATTTATTCCACTGATTCAATTTTACCACTATTATCTATAAGAAAATTTTAAGTAATTATTGATTGCTTTTTTAATGAAATATAATTATAAATAGAGTTATGAATAAATTTAACGCAAACATCGACCATAATATTTCAGGTAGCATTATGAACGCTGACCTGCTCATTCTGCTGTGCCCACGGCACAGATAATCTATTTTGCCTATTGTTGGCTTTCGACCCCTTAATTCATTCAATTTTCTTTGAAAACTTTTATCATGATTTTAGTATAGCACTTACTATTGTTCTGACTGATGCGTAACAATCAACACGCCAGCAAAATGCTATAATAAAATCATATACATCATTTGAATATGTATAAACACTGCGAGGACTGCCCCATGATGTTAGCTGACCCAAGTCAAAAATACCGCCGTATGTATCAACGTGTGGATTTACCTGACCGTCAATGGCCAAATAATGAAATCAATCAAGCTCCAATTTGGATGAGCACCGACCTTCGTGATGGGAATCAGGCGATTTTTGAGCCGATGAACATGGAACAAAAAATGAAAATGTTCCATATGTTAGTGAAAATTGGTTTTAAACATATTGAAATCGGTTTCCCGTCTGCATCACAAATTGATTTTGACTTTACTCGTAAATTGATTGAAGAAGGTCATGTACCTGACGATGTTTATCTTGAAGTCTTGGTACAGGCACGTGAGCATTTGATTCAACGTACTTTTGAAGCGTTAGATGGTGCAAAAAATGCCATCGTGCATATTTATAATTCCAATTCACCGACCTTCCGCAAAAAAGTCTTAAATGTTGATATTGAAGGTGCCAAAGCCTTAGCCATTCAAGGTGCGGAATTGGTCAAGCAATATGCCGAAAAATATCCGAACACCAATTTTATTTTCCAATATAGTCCAGAATGTTTTTCAGCCACTGAGTTAGATGTCGCAAAAGCCGTTTGTGATGCGGTCACCGAAGTGTGGGATGCTCGTCCTGACAACAAAGTCATTTTAAACTTGCCTGCGACAGTGGAAGTGTCTACCCCGAACGTGTATGCCGATCAAGTAGAATGGATGCACCGTAATATCGAACGTCGTGATGGTGTATTGATTTCAGTACACTGTCATAATGACCGTGGTTGTGGTATTGCCGCATCAGAATTGGCATTGATGGCAGGTGCAGATCGTGTTGAAGGCTGTATATTTGGTAATGGTGAGCGTACGGGTAATGTTGATATTGCTGCGATGGCGTTGAATATGTATTCACAAGGCGTTGCACCGCACTTGGATTTTTCGAATATCAATGAAGTGATTGCCACGGTTGAAGAATGTACAGGTTTGCCAGTGCATCCTCGTCATCCGTATGCAGGTGATTTGGTCTTTACTGCATTCTCAGGTTCGCATCAAGATGCCATCAAAAAAGGCTTTGAATTCCAAAAAGACGAACAAATTTGGGATATGCCATACTTGCCAATCGATCCAAAAGATTTGGGACGTAACTATGATGCGGTGATTCGTGTGAACAGCCAATCGGGTAAAGGCGGTATCGCTTATTTACTTGAGTCAAATTATGGCATTAGCTTGCCACGTCGCTTACAAATCGAGTTCAGCCAAGTGGTACAACAATGGACAGATACGCATGAAACGGAAGTGACTGCCACTCAAATTTGGCAGTTATTTACCGAATCTTATATGTACACAGGACAAAATCATTACAAGTTGCAAAATTATCGTTTGACCGATAATAGTGGCAAGCAACATATCAGTATAGATTTGACCATCGGTGATAAATTACATACTTTGCAAGGTGAAGGCAATGGTCCAATTTCTGCGGTATTGGATGCTTTACAATTGCCGATTGATGTGTTGAGTTATGAAGAAAAATCGATTGGTACAGGTGGTGCAAGTTCTAAGGCATTAGCCATTATTGAGTTAAGAGTTGCTGATAAGCCTGAACATGGTTTTGGTGCAGGCATTCATGACAATATTGTTACCGCATCGATTGAAGCGATTATCGCATCGATTAACCGTTTGATTATCAAAGGCGTGATTTCACCAACACAAGTGGTCGCAGCGGCGGTTTAATTGGCTGATTGGCTCATACAAAATATTTCGTATGAGCCATCTAACTCTTCAAATGGCTTATAAAGGAGAGATTAATCTGCTCTCCTTTATTTTAAAGCAGTGTTATCAATGAAAAAGACAATAAATCAAATCTACAAAACAAAAGCCAAACAACAAACCTTCGAAGATTGATTTCAAAAAACAGGCTCTTTACGTTTTTGGTCGGTACAATGATTAGCATAATTTGCAACAGTACATAAATCATATAAAAATATACAATACAAAATGTCATCTCTTGCCATTGTTCGCTACAAGCAAATGACGTAGCGTTAGTAGCAGTTCGGGTGATAAAGCAAACTGTATTGATGATTTGTGTTTATTAGACCTATGTCGAGTATTCATGGATTTTTACTACAAATTTTGCTATGATCAGACCCACATAAAATGTTTAAATTTCAAGCCCTAAACGCAGTGCTACGGCTCAAACTGCCCAACATTTGTGTTTATTGTGCATATCATGCAACCCTATCCACCCAAAAGGTGATAAAAGCGAGTTTTACATGGCTAACAACGCAACAATTATCTATACCCACACAGATGAAGCCCCTGCACTGGCAACTCAATCATTTTTGCCTATCGTGCGTGCTTTTAGCAAAAATGCCAATATTGATTTTGTGACGTCTGATATTTCATTATCAGGTCGTATCTTGTCACAATTTCCAGAATTTTTGAAAGAAGAGCAACGTGTTGCCGATGCTTTGGCAGAGTTGGGGGAGTTGGTTAAACAACCTGATGCAAACGTGATTAAATTACCCAATATCAGTGCATCTGTACCACAATTGAATGCAGCCATCAAAGAATTACAAGATCAAGGCTTTGCTGTTCCAGATTATCCGACAGATCCACAAAACGATCAAGAAAAAGACATCCAAGCACGTTATGACCGTATCAAAGGTAGTGCAGTAAACCCTGTATTGCGTGAAGGTAACTCAGACCGTCGTGCACCAAAAGCAGTCAAAAATTTTGCTAAAAAATATCCACATAGCATGGGTGCATGGAGCAAAGACAGCAAATCGCACGTAGCAACCATGACAAGTGGTGACTTCTATGCCAACGAAAAATCAGTCACTGTTGCTGATGCAACGACTGTATCTTTTGTCTTTACTGCAAATGACGGTACAAAAACTGAATTGCGTAAACCATTGGCATTAAAAGCGGGTGAAATCATTGACGCAACGGTAATGAGCAAAAAAGCCTTGATCAGCTTTTTGACTGAACAAGTTGCTGATGCCAAAGCAAAAGGCGTACTGTTCTCATTGCATATGAAAGCCACCATGATGAAAGTCTCTGACCCAATCATCTTTGGTCATGCAGTAAAAGTATTCTTTGCACCAGTATTCGAGCAATATGGCGAGCAATTGGATGCAGCAGGTATCAACGTTAATAATGGTTTTGGTAACCTATTAGAAAATTTAGATAAATTAGATGCTGAAACACGTGCTGGCGTAGAAAAAGCGATTAGCGATGTCTATGCTAACAATCCAGATGTAGCGATGGTTGATTCTGACAAAGGCATTACTAACCTACACGTTCCAAGTGATGTGATCGTTGATGCATCAATGCCAGCGATGATTCGTAACTCTGGTCGTATGTGGGACAAAGAAGGGAAAGCTCAAGACACCAAAGCAGTCATTCCAGATAGCTCTTATGCAGGCATCTACACTGCAGTGATCGACTTCTGTCGTGAACACGGTGCATTTGATCCAACTACAATGGGTAGCGTACCAAACGTTGGTTTGATGGCTCAAAAAGCTGAAGAATACGGCTCACATGACAAGACATTTGAAATCGCAGCTGACGGTAAAGTTGAGCTGATTGATGACAAAGGTCATGTATTGACTAGCCATGCTGTAGAAGCTGGTGATATTTGGCGTGCTTGCCAAACTAAAGATGCTCCTGTTAAAGATTGGGTACAATTGGCAGTAAACCGTGCACGTTTAAGCAACACTCCTGCAATCTTCTGGTTAGACAAAAACCGTGCCCATGATGCTGAATTGATCAAAAAAGTTGAAAAATACTTGGCTGAATTGGACACAGCTGGTTTAGACATTACTATTCTTGCACCTGCTGATGCATGTTTGGCGAGTTTAAAACGTATTAAAGAAGGCAAAGATACAATCTCTGTAACAGGCAACGTATTGCGTGACTACAATACCGACTTGTTCCCGATCTTAGAATTGGGTACATCTGCGAAAATGTTGTCTATCGTACCATTAATGAACGGTGGTGGTATGTTCGAAACAGGTGCAGGCGGTTCAGCACCAAAACACGTTCAACAATTTGTTGCAGAAAATCACTTACGTTGGGATTCTCTAGGTGAATTCTTGGCATTGGCAGTTTCTTTGGAACATTTATCACAAAAAACTGGCAATCAAAAAGCACAAGTTTTGGCAGATACGTTGGATGCTGCGACTGAGCAATTACTGTTAAATGACAAATCACCAAAACGTAAAGCTGGTGAGTTGGATAACCGTGGTAGCCATTACTATTTGGCACGCTACTGGGCAGAAAGCTTGGCAGCACAAGACAATGATGCTGAGTTGAAAGCACAATTTACACCTGTCGCAAAAGCTCTAGTTGAGCAAGAAAGTGCAATTTTGGCAGAACTCAATGGCGAAACCAAAGCTGTAGATATCAGTGGTTACTATGCACCAAATGCTGATTTGACTGCGAAAGCGATGCGTCCAAGTGCTGCATTGAATGCTATCATTGATGCAATCTAATTTGCATTAAATCTTGCGATACAAATAAAGGCAGTCGTGAGATTGCCTTTATTTTTTGAAAAAAAATTTGAAAGACATATCAAACGACACTAGCTGTCAAATTATGGTTATAAAATGGTATCGTCTCCACAAATGTACTTGTCTTAAATATGCAAAAATCCAAACTATTTATTATCACTGTAATCATCATCAGTAGTCTTAATTTAACTGGCTGTAAAGCAGGCGGAAAAGTACTCGGAGAAATTGCCGAAGGATTGATTGAACTTACAATACGTGTCTTTGCTCGAACAATTGGCTCTGCCATCGAACAAAGTATAGATGCTTTATCTAGCTCTAAAAAAGAAGATAATCAAAATACATCAGCTCAGCAAACTCAGTCTAATGAGCAAGCCGCATTCAATCCAAAAGGCTCAGCGTCTAAAAAGCATTAAGCATTAAGCATTAAGCATTAAGCATTAAAAATAGTTCAAATCTTAAAATAAAGCTGTAGTGATTAGCGAAATAATGTGAACTGTGATTGATTTTTTGTACTGTATTGCTAAAATACACAAAAATCATTCACTACAACTTCTCATGATTGTCCGTCAGCCAAATAATACTTTTACATTACTATTTTCATGGCGTGGTACAGTCTTGCCAAGAATTCTACAGCCGATGGGTTTTATCATGCTGTTGTCTGCGATTGTCGGTGGACTTGAGCATAACGGTATTTATCATTTTGAAAATTTACCTTTGACTGCCTTTAGCCTAATCGGTCTTGTATTATCGATATTTCTTGGTTTTAAAAATACCGCTTGTTATGATCGTTGGTGGGAAGCACGCAAATTATGGGGCAACCTTATTTCAGTTGCCCGTCATCTTGATCGAGATTCACGCATCCTACCCCAAGTAAGACGTGAGCGTGTAATTGAACAAACCATTGTTTTTGCAAATGTTTTGCGTGATTTATTACGCCAACGTAGTGAACAACCTGTGACTGCACAACAGTTTGAAGAGCTTAACGAAACTCAGCAACGTGTATTACAACAGCACATCAACATTCCGCAATATTCTTTGAGTCTGATACAGTGGGAATTTTTGCAAGCCTTACGCGAAGGTGAAATTTCTGATGTCTGTTATGTGCAGCTCAATCAGCATGTTCATGAGCTAAGCTTGGTGCATACAGGTTGCGATCGTCTCTCGAATACCCCTATTCCTTTTGCTTATTCTGTATTATTACATCGTACAGTCTATATTTTCTGTTTGCTTTTACCTTTTAGCTTGGGGTCGGTCATGGGATTGGCAACGCCTTTGGTCGTTGGTCTATTGACTTATACTTTTTTGGGTTTGGATGCGTTAAGTACTGAATTAGAAGAGCCTTTTGGTACGCAAAGTAATGACCTACCTCTAGATGCAATGGTACGTAACATTGAAATTGATTTACTCAGTGGATTGGGTAAACCAACACCGCCGCCAATTCAGCCACAACATAACAACTTACTTTAATTTCTAACAAAAAAATTATAAAATGGCAGGATCATTTCTTTGTTTAAACATTTGTTGATTAATATTGAAAAATCATTTGACAAGCGTCACGTTTTTATCGTAAAAATAGATTATTGATTAAGCTATTTTTCAATGACGTGATTATTTTACAGAAGGATTTGAATATGTCCAAACCCGTTTCATCTCAACTTATCAAACGCTTATTTGCACCAACAACCTTGGCGATTAGCCTTGCATTGGTCGGCTGTGGTGGCAGCGGCGATAATAAAACAGCATCAGCAAGTGGTACTGCAGCCAGTGCCAAAATTGATCCAAGTCAATTGGCTGATAAACAAGAATTGGTGATTAACAACACCGCAGATCCAGTATCTCTTGATCCACATAAAATTGATGGTGTCGTTGAAGGCAATATCGTACGTCAGATGTTTGAAGGTCTAGTACAGACCGATGATGAAGGCAAAACCATCCCAGGTATGGCAGAAAAATGGGAAAGCCCAGACAATAAAGTATGGACATTCCATTTGCGTGATGCAAAATGGTCAAATGGTGACCCAGTTACAGCGGATGATTTTGTTTATAGTTTCCAACGTTTGGCAGATCCAAAAACAGCTTCACCTTATGCAAGTTATTTAGAAGATGCCAAAGTCGTTAATGCGACTGACGTACTGTCAGGCAAAATGAAACCGACTGATTTGGGTGTAAAAGCCATTGATGCAAAAACATTCCAAGTCACTTTATCGGATGGCGTGCCGTATTTTGCAGATATGTTAGCATTATTCGTCATGTCACCTGTGCACAAAGCAAGTGTAGAGAAGTTTGGGGACAAATGGACAGATCCTGCAAATATCGTGGTCAATGGTGCATATAAATTAAACAACTGGGCAGTGAATGAGAAAATCGTTCTAGACCGAAATAAAACTTATTATGATGATGCAAAAACGCATATCAACAAAGTGACTTTCTTAGCACTGACCGATGGTACAGCTGATTTGGCACGCTATCGTACAGGTGAGATTGATATCAGTGCTGGTACATTCCCAACTGAACAGTTTAATGAAATCAAAAATGAAATGGGCAGTGAGTTAAATATTGCACCAGCACTATGTACGTTCTACTTTGGTTTTAACACCGAAAAAGCACCATTCAACGATGTTCGTGTGCGTAAAGCCTTGGCTCTGACCTTAGATAGAGAAGTCGTCACAGACAAAATCTTAGGTCAAGGTCAAGCACCAGCTTACCAATTTACACCAGTATCTACAGCGCATATTGGCAAATTTGAGCCTGAGTGGAAAGCATGGGATAAGTCGAAGCGTATCGAAGAAGCCAAGAAACTATTGACTGAAGCAGGTTATTCTGCTGAAAAACCAGCGACATTTGAACTGCTGTACAATACTGATGAAACCAATAAAAAATTGGCAGTGGCTGTTACAGAAATGTGGAAACAATCACTTGGTGGTATGGTCAATGGTACTTTGAAAAACCAAGAATGGAAAACCTATCTTGCAACACGTAAGAAAGGTGATTACCAAGCGATGCGTGCCCGTTGGTGTGGTGACTACAATGAGCCATCTACTTTCTTAAACTTATTGCGTAGTAACAGTAGTTATAATGACCTACGTTATAAGAGCAAAGAATTTGATAGTTTGATGGATCAAACATTGGCACCAGGTGTTGATACTGCAAAACGCAGTGAACTGTACGCTCAAGCTGAAGCTCAAGCTGAAAAAGATATGCCGATGATTCCGGTATTTACCTTTGTCGGTGTGCATTTGAATAAACCTTATGTTCTTGGTGTGTCGCACAAAGATCCATTGGGTTATTATCAAGTGAAAAAATACTCGATTGCTAAGCACTAAATCAGCATCGTTATCATCAATCGTTAAGATCCACAGCAAACTCTTTTCCAATCATTGAGCTTGCTTTTTTATTTGTTTTTTAAATCATTATGTAATTCTTCATTTACATTTTCCATATAATTTCTCCAAATTTCATTGACAATCATGCCTTTTTTTAATATACCTATATCTGCTTTATTTATATCTATATTTCTTTCAAAATGGAGTTTTTGATATGCGTACATCTATGATGAAATTTGTACTGGTGCCATCTGTATTAGCTGCAAGCTTGGCACTCATCGGCTGTGGTGGCAGTGACAATAAATCTTCGGCAGCCAGTGCAACCGCAGGAAGTGCCAAGATTGATCCAAATGTATTGGCAGACAAGCAAGAATTAGTTATCAACAACGGAACTGAACCTGCAACACTCGACCCTCATAAAGCAGAAGGTAACGTAGAACTCAATTTAATCCGTCAGATGTTTGATGGTCTTCTTTCTACGGATAGAGACGGCAAAACAATTGCAGGTATCGCTGAAAAATGGGAAAGCCCAGATAACAAAGTATGGACATTCCATCTGCGTGACGCTAAATGGTCAAATGGCGATCCTGTCACGGCTGAAGACTTTGTCTATAGTTTTAGACGTCTTGTAGACCCAAAAACAGCTTCACCTTATGCAACTTATCTTGATGATGCACGTGTCGTCAATGCCAAAGCAGTCATCGATGGTAAAGCCAAGCCTGAAGATTTGGGCGTAAAAGCAATTGATGCAAAAACATTCCAAGTGACCTTATCTGAAGCTGTGCCTTATTTCCCTGATATGCTTGTACATGGCATCATGCGTCCAGTGCATAAAGCAACGGTAGAAAAATTTGGCGACAAATGGACAGATCCCGCCAATATCGTCGTAAACGGTGCATTTAAACCAACGCAATGGAACGTCAATGACAAAATCGTCATGGAACGTAATGCAAGCTATTATGACAATGCAAGCAACAAAATCAACAAAGTTACTTACTTAGCCTTAAATGATGGTACATCTGACCTCGCACGTTACCGTGCAGGTGAGATTGATATGTCTAGTGCGAACTTCCCAGATGAGCAATTTGCAGCAGTCAAACAAGAAATGGGCGATCAACTGACTATTGGTCCAAGTCTATGTACTTATTACTACGCCTTTAACATGGCAAAACCACCATTTAACGACCCTCGTGTACGTAAAGCGTTGGTGATGACTCTGGATCGTGAAACTTTCACCAAAAAAGTTATGAATGATCGTGGTGAAAAACCAGCCTATCAATTTACACCAACATCCATCGCAGGTGGCGTGAAGTTTGAGCCTGAATGGAAGTCTTGGGATCAAAACAAACGCGTAGAAGAAGCGAAAAAACTTTTGACTGAAGCAGGTTATAGCCAAGCAAATCCATTGAAGTTTGAATTGCTTTACAATACCGATGAAGGTCACAAAAAATATGCGATTGCTGCCAGTGAAATGTGGAAACAATTCTTAGGTGGTGCAGTCTCTACAAGCCTTGTAAACCAAGAATGGAAAACTTTCTTAGAGACACGCCGTAAAGGTAACTACCAAATGGCACGTGCAGGCTGGTGTGGTGACTTCAACGAAGGTGCAACATTCTTGAATATCTTTAAGTCAACCAGTACCAACAATGACTTAGGCTATAAGAGCGAAGCATTCGACAATATCTTGGCTCAAAGCTTGGCTGTAGGTGCAAACCGTGTCGATGCATACAACAAAGCTGAAGCACAATTGTCACAAGACAACCCTGCTCTGTTCGTATATCACTATATCAGTATTAGCCTGAATAAACCTTATGTATTAGGTGTTTCTCACAACGATCCTCTGCATAACTCCCAAGTTAAGTACTATTCGATCGCAAAACACTAAATACCATATTGTCAAAAAAATGGGTCGTTTGTTTAGGCAAGCGACTTATTTTTTGTGAAAGCTATTGCTTTTGATGCAATTATGGTTGATATTATGGCAAATTAGAAATTTGAAACATGTAATAGACAATTTGCCAAGCACTGAGCCTAGCCAATGTCTATTGTAAGAAAGGAGACTCCATGTTCAAGCTCATTATTAAACGGTTATTAGAAGCCATTCCAACGATATTTGTTCTTATTACCGTATCATTCTTTATCATGCGACTCGCACCAGGTAGTCCATTCTCTGGGGATCGTAATTTACCGCCAGAAGTGATTGCCAGTTTAGAAGCAAAATATGGTTTTGATGCACCGCTTTGGAAACAATTTTTAAATTATTTGGTGAATTTGTTACATGGCGATTTTGGACCGTCATTTAAATATAAAGATAAAACTGTTAATGAATTACTTGCCCAATCCTTTTGGCCATCGTTTGAAATCGGTCTGTATGCTTTTATTATTGCCGTCACGATTGGCATCACTTTAGGTGTTGTTGCTGCATTAAACCAAAACACTGTGGTTGATTACACCACTATGGGTATCGGCATGCTTGGCGGTATCGTTCCTAGCTTTGTTATTGCACCTATTGCGGTATTTGTGGTTGCTGTAAAGTTTCAGTTATTACCTGCGGGAGGTTGGAATGATGGTGCCTTACGAAACCTGATTTTGCCTGTCTCGGTACTGGCATTTTTATATATTGCTGAGATTGCCCGTTTAACGCGTAGTTCTATGATTGAAACCATGAACAGCCCTTTTATCCGTACCGCACGTGCTAAAGGCTTACCAACAAGCCATATCATCTTTAAGCACGCACTTCGCCCAGCTTTATTACCTGTGATTAATCATCTAGGTCCAACTTTTGTAGGTATTATTACAGGCTCGATTGTTATTGAAACTGTATTTGGCTTACCTGGTCTAGGACAATTATTCGTCAATGGTGCCTTAAACCGTGACTATGGTTTGGTACTGAGTTTAACGATTGTGGTTGGTGTGCTCACAGTGATTTTCAATGCTGTTGCTGATATTCTGATGAGTATCATTGATCCAAAAATTCGTTTTGATTAATAAGGATATTGACATATGAATACCACAAATCAGACATTAAATGATACCAATGGTGCATTAAATGATACGAATCATGCATTACCCAATTCAAACCAGCCAAAGCAAATTGCCAGTCGCAGTCCATTACAAGACGCTTTTCGTCGCTTTCGAAAAAATAAAGCGGCTATGTTCAGTTGTTCTATTTTATTCTTGATTGTATTGTTCGTCATTTTTGCACCGATTTTATCGAGTTACAATTATTCCGATGCAGATTGGTCGAATATGGGCGCTAAGCCCTCTTTTGCCAACAAGCATTTTTTTGGTACAGATTCATTAGGCCGTGACTTGTTTGTTCGTACTGCAATGGGTGGACGAATTTCATTGATCGTTGGTGTCGTTGGTGCAGGGGTAGCGATTTTTATAGGTACAATCTACGGTGCAATCTCAGGTTATATCGGCGGCAAAGTTGATATGGTGATGATGCGTTTTATTGAAGTACTTAACTCTTTCCCAATTATGTTCTTATTAATCATTCTCGTGACGATGTTTGGTCGTAGTATCAGTTTGATTTTTATTGCCATTGGTATGGTCTCTTGGACTGGCATTGCACGTTTGGTACGTGGTCAGACGCTGAGCTTGCGTCGTCGTGAATTTATTGAAGCTGCACACGTGATTGGTGTATCGGATTGGAACATCGTCATGCGTCATATCACACCGAACGTGATTGGTGTGGTCGTCGTTTATGGTTCATTGCTCATTCCAGGTATGATTATGTTTGAATCTTTCTTAAGCTTCTTGGGAATTGGTGTACAAGAGCCTATGACCAGTTGGGGAGCTTTGATTGAAGTAGGTACCAAAACGATGGAAATTGCACCTTGGCAGTTACTCATTCCAGCAGCATTCTTGGTGGTTACCCTATTCTGTTTTAGCTATATTGGCGATGGTTTGCGTGATGCTTTCGATCCGAAAGACCGCTAATGCGACTCAACACATCAGAGATAGAGATAATCAATATGGATTTATTACAAGTTAAAGATTTATATGTTCGTTTTAAAACCGAAGATGGTATCGTCACCGCTGTAAACGGACTTAATTTTGATCTTAAAAAAGGTCAAAGCCTAGGTATCGTTGGTGAGTCAGGCTCAGGCAAGTCACAGACTGCATTTGCTATCATGGGTCTTTTGGCAGCCAATGGGCGTACAGAAGGCACAGCATTATTTGAAGGCAAAGATGTATTGACCATGTCTAAAAAAGACATGAATAAAATTCGTGCCAATGAAATTGCCATGATTTTCCAAGACCCGATGACATCACTTAACCCATTTATGACGGTGGGCGATCAGCTTGCTGAAGTGTTAATTTTGCATAAAGGCATGAGCAAAAAAGATGCGTGGGCTGAATGTATAAAGATGCTTGATGCAGTAAAAATCCCCGAAGCAGCAAAACGCATTAAAATGTTTCCACATGAATTTTCAGGCGGTATGTTGCAACGTGTGATGATTGCGATGGCATTATTATGTCGACCAAAATTATTGATCGCTGATGAGCCGACAACTGCATTAGATGTGACAGTACAAGCTCAAATCATGAATTTGCTGAACGACTTAAAACGTGATTTTGGTACGACCATTGTTTTGATTACTCACGACCTCGGTGTGGTAGCGGGTTTCTGTGACAATGTGTTGGTGATGTATGCTGGTCGAACCATGGCTTATGGTACAGTACGTGAGATTTTCCAAAAACCATTACATCCTTATACGATTGGCTTGTTAAATGCTATTCCACGATTGAATGGTGATCATCAGCGTTTAGGTACTATCCGTGGTAATCCGCCAAACTTAAGCAATTTGCCAGTCGGTTGTCCATTTTCCGAACGCTGTGACTTTATGATGGAAAAATGCCTACAAGCACCACCACCAGTACAGATAACCGATACAGGACGTCAGCGTGCATGTTATCTCGAACCACACCAAATCCCTGTGGTGATCCGTGATGTATAATGCCAGCATAATCAACAAAGGATAGAATCATGCAAACACAACAGCAAAATGCAAATATCCCTTTATTACAAGTGGATAATGTCAAAACTATTTTTAAAATCAAAAACCAAAGCTTGGCATTTTGGCAACCTGCTCTCACTCTCAAAGCGGTAAATGGCGTATCATTTGAACTCAAGGCAGGCGAAACACTGGGCGTAGTCGGTGAATCTGGCTGTGGTAAATCCACTTTAGCACGTACTATTATCGGTCTTGTTAAAGCCGAATCGGGTAGTATTAAGTTTGAAGGGCAAGAGTTGATTGGTGCATCTGAAAAAATCATGCGTCTAAAACGTCAAGATATTCAGATGATTTTCCAAAACCCTTTGGCATCGCTCAATCCACGTATGACCGTTGGTCGTATTATTGCCGAGCCTTTGCGTACTTATTTTCCAAATCTTTCTGATAGCGAAGTGGAAGAGCAAGTCAAAACCATGATGAGCAAGGTTGGGTTGTTGCCAAACCAATTTAACCGTTATCCACATGAGTTCTCAGGTGGTCAATGTCAGCGTATCGGTATTGCACGTGCCTTAATTTTGCGACCAAAATTGATCATTTGTGATGAGCCTGTCTCTGCACTGGATGTATCAATTCAGGCACAGGTAATTAACTTATTGCAAGATGTACAACAAGAAATGGGCTTGGCATTGATTTTTATCGCTCATGACTTGTCTGTGGTCAAACACATCTCTGACAAAATCATGGTAATGTATTTGGGCAATACAGTCGAACTTGGTGAAAAGAAAGCGATATATGACAATCCGAGCCATCCTTATACACAGGCACTGATGTCAGCTGTACCGATTCCAGATCCAGATATCGAAGCAACCAAAGTTGTGCAGCTTTTGGAAGGTGATTTACCGAGTCCGATCAATCCACCATCAGGATGTGTTTTCCGTACACGTTGCCCGATTGTTCAGCCAAGCTGTGCAGAGCAGAAGCCGATTTTGGAAGGTTCAGATAAGCATAAGATTGCTTGTTTTCATCAGCAAGTACCAATGTAATTTTTAAGATGACAAAATAAAAGCGACCTTAGTGGTCGCTTTTATAATTTAAAATCAATTTTGGGTCAGTGTAGCTTACTTTACACTGTCGCCCCATGCAGGTAGAACCGCTTGCATTAACGGTTTAAGCATTTTTAGAGAACAAGCGAATACTTGGCCATTTTCCATGCTATCTTGACCACCACGTGCATCGACCACTGTACCACCTGCTTCACGCACCATCAACTCACCTGCTGCGATGTCCCAAGGCTTTAGATTGACTTCAAAGAAACCATCAAAACGACCTGCAGCAACATAAGCCAAATCTAAGGCTGCTGAACCACCACGACGTACATTTGCACCTGCTTTGGTCACTGCCAAAAGCGATGCAAAATGTTGCTCAGCGTGTGAAACCACTTCTTCGCCACGCAAAGATTTGAATGGATGACCCACTGCCAAGAAGCTGCCATTTAAGCTGTCTTTTGGATTGATACGGATACGACGTTGATTCAGCGTTGCACCACGACCACGACTTGCAGTGAACATCTCATCACGCACTGGGTCATAAATTACGCCATGCTGTGTAACGCCTTTATGCTGTACAGCAATTGAAATACAAAAATGTGGAAAACCTTGAATAAAATTTTGTGTACCGTCTAAAGGATCAATCACCCAGCACCAATCGGCATCGTGCCCACGACCTTCTTGATAGCCAAATTCTTCACCGTGGAAACTATGATTTTTATAGCTCTTTTTTAAGGTATCAATGGTTAATTGTTCAATATAACGATCTACACGCGTTACAGGGCCGTCAATGCCTTTTTCTTCGACTTGTAAATCAAGCATATGTCGATTTTGATGTGCTTTGAGTAGCTCTTGACCAACCGTTTGTGCTGCACGTGCAGCCATGACCACCATGGGTTCCATGAAGTACCTAACCTTAAAATAAAATTTGAATAAAGAATAATATCTGTGGCAACAGACTAATTCAGGATTATAGCAAAAAATTGAGCAATAAAAAATATTTTTACAAAATTAAGCCTGATAGCGTTGTACAATTTGCTGATAAATGCCTTCGCTGTCCAAGCCAATCGCCTGCAACATTTGCTCATGCGTTGCCTGAGCCAAAAACTCATCAGGCAAACCGATATTGAATACCGCTTTTTGAATATTTTGGCTTGCCAGACATTCATTGACTGCACTGCCCGCCCCTGCTTGTACAGCATGTTCTTCTACCGTCACCAATAAGGCACTGTCTTGGCTACATTGTACAATCATCGCCACATCTAAGGGCTTAATAAATCGCATATTGACCACACGCACCGAACAATTTAACTGATCAGACAAACGTTCCGCAATATCGACACATGGATAAACTCGGCTACCAAATGCCAAAATACTGATAAATGGACGATTCTCTCGCACAATTTCACTAACGATTTCTGCTTTTCCAATTGGCAGTGCAGTCATCTCTTTCACCGTTGCGACGCCTATGCCTGTGCCACGTGGGTAACGCACTGCGGTCGGTGCTGGATGCATATAAGCGGTATGTAACATCTGACGGCATTCATTTTCATCTTTTGGTGCCATCAATACCAAATTTGGAATGGTTCGCATATAGGCATAATCATATGCCCCTGCATGAGTTGGACCATCTTCGCCCACCAAACCAGCACGGTCAATCGCAAAAGTCACATCAAGGTTTTGCAGTGCCACATCATGAATCAGTTGATCATAACCACGTTGCAAGAATGTCGAATAAATCGCCACCACAGGTTTTAAACCTTCGCACGCCATACCAGCCGCCAAAGTCACTGCGTGTTGTTCAGCAATCGCCACATCAAAAAAACGCTCTGGATATTGTTTAGCAAATTGTACCATGCCCGAGCCTTCGCACATCGCTGGGGTAATTGCCAATAGCTTGTTATCTAAAGCCGCTTGGTCGCAGAGCCATTCACCGAATACATCGGAATATTTGAGCTTTTTGGCTGTAGGCGTAGTGCTTGGCGTGCTATTACTATTGATTTTTGCGATAGCATGATAGCCAATTGGGTCTTGTTCGGCAGGGCTAAAACCTTTGCCTTTTTTGGTATAAATATGAACTAGACGAGGACCTTTACGTTGTTTGATAGCCTGAAAGACTTGTACCAATTTAGGTAAATCATGCCCGTCAAAAGGACCAAAGTATTCAAAGCCAATCGCATTGAATAGATTATCCGCAGATTCATTGGCAGGTTGGTGCAAACGTGAATTATATTGCCATGTCGGATAAGGCAAAATTACCACTTCGCCTTGTTCATCAATGCTGACATATTCGCCACGTTGCCAAATGCCTGCCAAATGCTTGGCAAAGCCACCTACGCTACACGAAATCGACATATCATTGTCATTAAGTACCACCAACATATCGGCTTGATGTGCTACTGCATCATTCATCGCTTCAAATGCCATACCTGCTGTCATTGCACCATCACCAACAATCGCCACAACATCGCGATGCTTCTGCTGGTAACGACTTGCCAAAGCCATGCCAAGCCCTGCTGAAATCGCAGTCGATGAATGACCGACACCAAAGGTATCGTATATAGATTCTTCTCGTGATGGAAATGCTGCCAGACCATCTTTGCTACGAATGGTCGTGAGTGCTTCACGGCGTCCAGTCAGCACCTTATGAGCATAAGCTTGATGACCGACATCCCAAATCAAACGATCTTCAGGTGTATTAAAACAATAATGTAAGGCTACGGTGAGTTCGACTACACCCAAGTTTGCCCCAAAATGCCCGCCACTTTGCCCTGCAGCATAGAGTAAATATTGACGCAGTTCATCTGCGACTTGTAATAATTCATTGCTGTTTAATTTTCTGAGTTGCGTTGGCTCATCAATACCATCTAGCACAGGCGTATGTGGTCGTTGCGTTGGAATGTCTGTATAAATCATGCAGATAGAGCCTATTTTATTTCAAGCAAATAAGGGCTGGGTCACATCGATTAACGCCTTTGCAATCATAGCTATTTTTTATCATTCATCTAAAACTGATAAAGTTTATATATTACAAAAACATCAACTCGTACCGAGCAAAATTGACATTAAATTATCTTAGATTTTTGGGTATATTCGCAACTATTATTTGAGCTGTTTTGTTTTATTTTCACTATTTTGTTTAAAATATACCGATCAGTACTTTTATAGAACAATATTCCGCCAAAAACTTCATTTGAAACAAGATTTTTTTTGCAGATGCTGACTTGAAATGACATTTATTATCCTTATAACAGTGCTGAAGAGTCATATCACTCAAATTTAAGTTGTAAAATGTTACCATTTAGTCTATAAAGATACCTTATCGTATCATAAGAGCAATACATTATGTCCATTCAGTTTGTTGCCACCGCCCAACTCCCCACCGAACACGGAGACTTCTTGATTAGTGTGTTTCAAGATCCTGAAACCAAAGAAGAACATGTTGCACTGTCAGTCGGTGTTGATGTAGAACGGCCGAACGATGAACCGACTTTGGTACGAATCCATTCCGAATGTTTGACTGGTGATGCTTTTTCATCCTTAAAATGCGATTGTGGACCACAGCTGAATGCAACGATGCAATTACTTCAACAGCAAGGGCGTGGTGTGATTTTATATTTACGTCAAGAAGGGCGAAATATCGGTTTGACCAACAAAATCCGTGCCTACGCTTTGCAAGATCAGGGTCACGACACTGTGGATGCCAATCTGTTATTGGGCTTGCCTGCTGATGGTCGCACTTATGAAATGTGTCCAATCATGCTTGGGCATTTAGGCATTAAAAAAGTTAAACTCATTACTAACAATCCTTTAAAGATTCAAGCATTGACTGAGCAAGGCATTGATGTTGTCGATCGCGTGCCTTTGGTTGTGGGTAAAAATCCTGCCAATGCGGACTATTTAAACACCAAAAAACAACGCATGGCACATATGTACTGATGGCTCACCATAATTTAAGTGTATTAAAATTTCGTTTTAATATACTTCATTTTTTTATTCAATCTATCTCAAAATCATTAAAATCCTTGCAAAAATGATTAAAAAATCTTATGTTTAAAACATATTATTCAATTTATACGATGTTTAAATATGACTACTTTGACCGATCTTCCTGTCGCAAGCTATCCGAATACCGATGATGTACAACGTGTCCGTGAATTTTTGTTAGACCTACAAGCGCGAATTTGTGCGAGCCTAGAACAACAAGAACGTTTGAGCGGTGGTACAGCTGAATTTATCATTGATGATTGGCAACGTGCCGAAGGGGGTGGTGGTCGCTCACGTGTATTACAAAATGGTACAGTGATCGAAAAAGGCGGTGTGATGTTTTCACATATTAACATTTCTAAACTGCCTGCATCTGCCACCGCACGTCATCCTGAACTCGCAGGGACGACTGCACAAGCCTTGGGTGTGTCTTTGGTGATTCACCCTAAAAATCCGAATGTGCCGACATCTCACGCCAATGTACGCTTATTTGTGGCGGAAAAAGAAGGACAAGCCCCGATTTGGTGGTTTGGTGGTGGCTTTGATTTAACGCCTTTTTACCCGAATGAAGAAGATTGTATCGCATGGCATGAGTCAGCTTTTGATCTGTGTCAGCCTTTTGGGGAAAACGTTTATCATGAACATAAACAATGGTGTGATGACTATTTTTATCTCAAACATCGTGATGAACAGCGTGGTATTGGCGGTTTATTTTTTGATGATTTAAATCAATGGGATTTTGAAACATGCTTTGCCTATATGCAAGCGGTTGGTAACGGTTATCTGAATGCCATCTTGCCGATTTTCCAAAAAAATCAGGATAAACCTTATACCGAAGCACAAAGAGAATTTCAATTATATCGCCGAGGGCGTTATGTAGAATTTAACTTGGTGTATGACCGTGGCACGTTGTTTGGCTTACAGACAGGCGGACGCATTGAATCGATTTTGGTCAGTTTACCGAATTTGGCAGGTTGGTCGTATCGCCCTGAATGGGACGAAGATTCTGCAGAAAAGCGTTTGACCGATTATTATCTAAAGCCAAGAGATTGGTTAAATTTAAAATAATTGAAGCAAAAAAATACCATCTACAATATAGATGGTATTTTTTATAACTTAATTTAAAACAAATTAAACATTGTCATTGGCAGCTTGAATCGCAGTCAAAGCAATAGTAAACACGATGTCATCAACCAAAGCACCACGAGACAAATCGTTTACAGGTTTATTCAAACCTTGCAACATTGGGCCTACACTCACCACATTCGCAGAACGTTGTACTGCTTTATAAGTAGTATTACCTGTGTTCAAATCAGGGAAAATAAACACATTGGCACGACCAGCTACTTGTGAGTTTGGTGCTTTTGAGCGACCTACGCTTTCTACAGATGCTGCGTCATATTGCAAAGGACCATCAATCAACAAATCTGGACGGCGTTCTTGAGCGATACGGGTTGCTTCAGCCACTTTTTCAACGTCAGCACCAGCACCAGAAGTACCAGTAGAATAACTAATCATGGCAATACGTGGATCGATACCAAATGCTTTGGCAGAATCAGCAGATTGAATCGCAATCTCCGCCAATTGTTCTGCTGTTGGGTTTGGATTTACCGCACAGTCACCATAAACGTAGACTTCTTCAGGTAACAACATAAAGAATACTGATGATACCAAAGAATAATTTGGTGCAGTCTTAATCAACTGGAACGCAGGGCGAATGGTATTTGCTGTGGTATGGATTGCACCAGACACCAAGCCATCGACTTCGTCCAATGCCAACATCATCGTACCTAACACAACGGTATCTTGTAGCTGTTCTTCGGCTTGCATTGCATCCAATTTGCCTTTACGCAAAGCCACCATCGGCTCAACATATTTTGCACGGATGGTATCAGGATCAATAATTTCTAGACCCGCTGGTAATTCGATATTGCGTGCTTTTGCCACTTCTGCAACAGACTCAGGTTTTGCCAATAAGATACAGTGTGCAATACCACGAGATTGACAGATTGCCGCTGCTTCAACAGTACGTGGCTCATCACCTTCTGGCAACACAATGCGTTTTTTGGCAGCGATCGAGTTTTGTACCAATTCATAACGGAATGCTGATGGCGATAAACGTGGCTTATTGCTTGCGTCCGTATTATCGACCAACCATTGTTGTGAAATATGGCTTGCCACAAAACGAGAAACTTGTGCTGCACGCTCTACATCATCACTTGGCACTTCATTATTAAAGTTTGCCAAACGCTGAGCCGTTTCTAGTACACTAAGTTTGGTTTGGAATACTGGCAAATCATGGGCTTTTTGCGAATCCAGAATATGATTGCTTGACAACGCATGTTCCGCCAAAATCAACCCTGCCAAAGGCACGCCACGATTGACCGCATCGCTACTCGCTAACAATACATCATCACGACCGCCCGCACTGATGATTAACTCGCCTGCGACAAATTTATTTAATTCATGTTCAATGCTTGATGCGATGAGGCTAGTATGTAAAATACGACGTTGTTCAGCTTGACCTTTGTTGATCCACTCACCATCTACCACAGATGCGATATCCAAAGTACGTGGTACACTTAAAGTATTGCTAAATGGCACTAAGCCCAAGATTGGTAATTTATCTGTACCCAAAATCGGATTGTATTTTTGCAATTGTTGTGCAAAATCGGCAATTTCTTTTTCCAAACGCAAATTCGGATCAATCGCAACTGGAATCTGTGCTTTGTCATCACTCAAACCACGTGCACGCATCAACAAAAGACCTGTTACACGATTGGCAAAAGTACGCAATTGTACATCGACTTTATCAGCGGTACGTTGTGGATCTTGCAAATATGATTTGCTCACCAATACCACTTTGGCATCTAATGCTTGTGCAAGGGCAACGTTTAACTGATTCACAAATGGATCATTACCGACTGGCAATAAACCTTCAACCACCACCACATCATGATGCTTAGTGATTTCACGGTGTAATTTTACCGCTTCTTCAAGTAAGTCATCCATTTGATTTTTGGCGATGTATTTCACTACTTTGTCATAGCTGATCGGTTGTACATGCTGACGATCGGCAAATAGATGTTGATGCAAAGCTGTGGTTGAATCGACTTCGCTATGGCTTTCTTGTGCGAATGGTTTAAAAAAACCTGCTTTAATACCTTTAAGATCAAACGCTGCAACCATACCAAGGCTTGCAGAAGTTACGCCTGCACCGAGTTCGGTAGGGACTAATAAAATTGTATTCATATCAATTTTTCCAAAATTCAAAAATAGATGTTGTCATTACAAAACAGGGAAAATCAATCACTCAATTTTCCCCTTTTTTCATTAAACTTTTGCCACCGCACGGGTTTCTTGTGCGATACGACCTTCTTCATCAGTCGGTACAACCCAAATTTGCGGACCTGTGCCTGCATCGACTTGACCTGCTGTACCACGTTTTAAGCTGTCATTTTTCTCTTTGCTGATATTAAAGCCAAGATTACCCAAATAGCCTACTGTTTTTTCACGGATTAATGCCGCATTTTCACCAATACCACCTGTGAAAATCAAACCATCAATTTTTGGTAAACCACAGCTTACGCCTGCCAATGATTTTGCCAAGCGATAGCAGAATACTTCGATTGCCAATACTGCATCTTCATTGCCATTGTCAGCCGCTTCCATCAAGGTACGCATATCATTTGATACACCTGATAGACCCAATAGACCTGATTCATTGTTCAACATCTTAGTGACTTTTGCCAAATCCCAACCAAGGTTAGTTGCGATAAAGTTATGCAAGCTTGGATCGACATCACCCGAACGTGTACCCATCACCAAACCTTCAAGTGGCGTTAAGCCCATTGACGTATCAACACTCTTACCATTCCAAATCGCACAAGTTGAGCTACCATTACCCAAGTGAGCTGTCAACCAACCACCTTGATTTTTAGCCCCTGCCAATTCGCTACCACGCTCAGAAACAAAAGCATGGCTTGTACCGTGGAAACCATAACGGCGTACATTGTGTTCGGTGTATAAGAATTTTGGTACAGCATAGCGATAAGCGTGAGCTGGCATGCTTTGATGGAATGCGGTATCAAATACGCCCACTTGTGGTAAATCTGGGAATAAAGTTTGTGTTGCTTTCACACCCAAAAGGTTGGCTGGGTTGTGTAAAGGTGCAAGTGGAATTGCATCTTGGATACGCTTCAATGCTTCTTCAGTCAAAAGCACTGACTCAGAAATCGTACCACCATGTACAATACGGTGACCGATTGCATCTGGTTTATGATCTGCTAAACCATTTAAAATGATGGTCAACGCTTTTTCGTGGTCTGCATTTGGTACGTTTTGTTCAAAGCTTTCACCTGTTGGTGTGATGCCCTTGATACGAGCGTTTTCAGAACCTAAATTTTCCGCAAGACCTTGGATACGAAGTTCATCAGTTTTTTCGCTAACTAAAGCATATTTTAAAGAAGATGAACCGCAGTTGATGACTAAAATATTCGACACAATGACCACCTAAAAATGATATTCGACTAAAGTTAAATTTTACACTGAAAACACTGCTCTAGAAAAGCCAAATCCAGCAATTCATACAAACTTTACCCAGCAATACCACTTTATTGTTACATTTGCTGAAAAAGTATGCGTAATTGATGTTGTACCATGCTTTATAAGGTCTGTCTTTTAGACTTTTGCGTATGTCTTAGGGTTGTAATGGGGTAAAAGGGTTGAGTTCTACTTTTTCTTGCAAAGCTCTTGGATGCAAACCGCCCCAAAGATATTGACGGCATTCATTATCAGGATCCCATATCACATCAATTGAAAAATTAACTTCATTTTTTTTAGAATTTTCAAAATTCCACCATCTAATTTCTATTTCACCATAGCAATAAGATTTATTTTCTTTTAACGTCATAAATTTTTTGGATTTTAAATTCTTTAAAATCATATCTGCTTTATTTTCTCTAAATCTTCTTTCGACCGAGATTAATCCAGCATAACTTTTAACTGTATAACTTTCATCATAATAACTTTTATCTGAACTCGTCAATTCATCAAGTAATTGCTTTAGCTGTTCCTTATTTGGACGATGATAATATTGTTTATCGTAAAGATATGGATTTTCTGCTAAATAGTCACCGTGGGAATATGTTAAAAAAATGCCAAACCCAAACAATGATAAAACAAAAATCGTAACGAAGGTTTCTTTAATTATGGCTAGTTTTTTCATAACTTTAACCTTTATCAATAAAATTTTCAGTGGTTCTATTTATCTTTCTTCCAAAACTTAAAACTCAACCAAGATAAAACACATGAAACAAGCACTAAAAATATAATCCAAACAGATTTATTTATATCTGTTCTATCGGTATAAATCACATATAAAGTGATTAAAAAATGCATAATGATTAAAATACTTAGTACTTTCGACTTCATTACAAATCACCTTTTAATTTAGAAAAATCAAAATCTTAATTCAACTCAATCAAGCTTACCTTATCAAAAAATTGAAAAAATAAGCTTGGCGATTGCGGCATTAGGAAACAGTTCTCAATTAGTGCATTGTACACATCTTACATACTTATACATTTTGAGATTTGATTTTGTCTGACAATAATTTTGCGATGAATGTTTTGACAATTTCGGGAAATCCGCTAATACCTAGAATATCATTATATTCCATGACAAAATAATGACCTGATTTGTCTTCAATCATATCAATTGCCAATATATCAGCATTGATTTGAGTCTGTAATTTTTTTAAACTTCGCTAATAAGGTTTTATCTAAATCTATCAAAGCAAAATCAGTCGTTTGTACATTAGCTTTCCAAAATTTACCCTTTCTCGCCATTGCCCAAGCTTTATCACCAATCAATAAGTAGCGAATATCTCGAACATAATCAATATAGGGTTCTGCAACGATATAGTCTTCATTGGTAAATAACAAATCCTGTATATCTTGCCAATTTGCACTATCTTTAACTAAAACCTTGCCAAAACCGCCATGATAATTGCCAGCTTTAATGACAAATGGAAATTCTTGTGTCAGTTTTTTGCTTAAACTACTATGTGAAATGATATTGTAATTTACGGTCGGTAAATCACAACTTTTTAATTCACTCAGCATAGAAAGCCTATCAAAACCTTTTAATAAGCTCGTCGCAGAATTAATACAAGGCACATTTGATAAGGCAATCATGCATAAAGCCGTCTGCTGTATGGCTGTTGGGCGAATTGCACCCACCCGCCATAAAATACCCGCAGGTTCGATAATTTGATTGTCAAAAATTACATACAACTTTTGGTTTTTCAAAATCCATTGACTATGTTGAATTTTGATTTGCACGACATCGAAGTCTGGAAAAAATTCTTGCCAATAATTTTCACCATTTACAACGACAATTTTTGCTTTCTCAGTCAATTTCTAATCTCACCATTTCCAAAAACAATCCATTTTTGCGATGTTAAGCCTTCCAAACCGACAGGTCCACGCACATGGAATTTGTCAGTAGAAATACCAATTTCCGCACCCAAACCATATTCAAAACCATCAGCAAAACGGGTTGATGCGTTAATCATCACCGAACTCGAATCCACTTGCGCCAAGAATTGACGAGCTAGACTATAGTTTTCGGTGACAATCGCATCGGTATGATGCGAACCATAATGATTGATATGCTCAATCGCTTCATCAATACCTGATACCATTTTAATCGACAAAATCGGGGCTAAATATTCCGTCGCCCAATCTTCAGCAGTCGCAGCAATGATTTCAATATTTAAATTGCTTGCTTTAACAAGGGCTTGCACCTGCTCACAACCACGCAATTCCACGCCTTTATCTTGATACAAAGGCAAAATTTTTGGCAAAAAGTCTTTGGCAATCGCTTGATCAATCAACAAGGTTTCCATGGCATTACATACGCCATAACGATGGGTTTTGGCATTCAACGCAATGGCGACCGCTTTGTCCAAATCGGCTTGTTTTTCCACAAAAACATGACAAATACCATCCAAATGCTTAATCACAGGAATGCGAGCTTCACGGCTAATACGCTCAATCAAACTCTTGCCACCGCGTGGAATAATCACATCCACATAATCGCTCAAGGTCACTAATTGTCCCACCGCTTCACGGTCTGTGGTCGCAATCACTTGCACAGCTTGTTGCGGTAAATTGGCTTGTGCCAAACCGTGTTGAATACTTTTGGCAATCGCTTGATTGGAACGCAAGGCTTCTGAACCACCACGCAAAATGACGGCATTGCCCGATTTAATCGCCAAAGCCGCCGCTTCCAAAGTCACATTCGGGCGAGATTCATAAATCATGCCCACTACGCCCAAAGGCACACGCATTTTGCCTAATTGAATACCTGATGGACGATAAGTCATATCGGTGATTTCACCAATCGGGTCTGGTAAGGTAATCACATCTTGCAAACCTTGTAACATCCCAGCAAAACGGCTGTCATTGAGTGCCAAACGGTCAAGCAATGCTGCTTCTAAATCTTTGGCTTGCCCTTGCTCTACATCGTGTTGATTTTCTGACAAAATTTCGGTTTTATTCGCTTGCAAAGCATCATAAATACATTGCAAAGCATGGTTTTTTTGCTGTGTGCTAAGGCTTGCCAATTGGCGTGCAGCTTGCTTGGCTTGTTTGCCTAAATCTTGCATATAGTCTGTGAGATTAAATTGCTGATTCATGTCTTTTTCCTTTCAAATTTTTAAATTAAACAATTCTTATATGGTGGGCAAGGATGCCCACCCTACAGATGATTGTCTAAAAAATAATTAACTCAAACTTTGAATAAACGCCTGTACTTCTGCCACTTTACTACGCCATTCATCGCCCAAATCCAATTGCTCACCGATTTGAATATTTGGAATCTTACCACGCATTTTTGCTAAACGCTGTTGGTTTGGCAAAGGCAAATCTTGCAAAGCGTCTAATGCCACACATGCTGCTTCACGGTCGTTACATACCAAGCCCATATCGCAACCAGCTTGCAATGCCGCACGAATACGTGCATCGGCACCACCTGCTACGCACGCCGCTTGCATGGATAAATCATCCGAGAACAACACCCCATCAAAGCCTAATTTTTGGCGTAACATCTGTTGAATCCAAAATGTTGAAAAGCCTGCTGGATTGGCATCGACTTTTGGATAAATAACATGTGCTGGCATGATTGCATCCAGCATTGGCATGACTTGGGTAAAAGGTTGCATATCTTGGCTTTCGATGTCTGCTAGACTACGCTCATCCACCGCAGCGGCAACGTGTGAATCGGCTTTCACCGAGCCATGACCGGGGAAATGCTTGCCCGTGGTCGCCATACCTGCTTTTTTCATACCTTGCATAAAAGCTGTGGCTAAAGGTTGAATGTCGCAAATCTGTTTTGAAAAACCACGATCGCCAATCACATCACTGATATTGTCCACATCCAATACAGGGGCAAAACTAAAATCAATCCCCACTGCTAAGGTCTCAGTTGCCATCAACCAACCACAGCTTTCGGCAAGCTTTAAGGCTTTTTCAGGTGATTGTTGATATAACTCACCCAAACGTCCCATTGCAGGAATATCGCTAAAACCATGTTCGACCTTAAGACGACGTACACGCCCACCCTCTTGATCTACAGCGATTAAAATTTCGGGGCGAACTTGGCGGATATAATCAGTTAAAGCACGCACTTGACGGGGCGATTGAATATTACGGGCGAATAAAATCAAACCACCAACCTGTGGTTGTTGTAATAATTGGATATCTTCGGCGGTCAATTCTGTACCTGCAATATCCAACATCAATGCACCAATCATAGCTACGCTCATTTATTAAAAAAACATTATTCCGATTGTACATGAAATCCGCTATCGTTGGCAAAATTCAACATCCTAGATACATATTGTGAAAAATTCTGATTTTTCCTGCTATTTGTATGCAATACACTACAATTTTATACATAAGCCTAGTTGAAGTAATCGCTAACTATTGCATAAAATCAGCAAATACACTTTTCCTTACATTTGGACAAATATGATGATAAAACAACGCTATTTAGCCAGTGCGATTGCCTTGAGTTTGGGCATTGTTTGCTGGACACAAACGGTATCTGCAACAGGCAACAGCACCGATACAGCAAATAATACACCTGCCACTGAAAATAGCACCAATGCGACGGCAAAAAATCTTGTCCCTACTCGTGAGCAAGCGATTGCCACCAGCCAAGTCGCACGCCTTGTAGACCATCAGCACTATTTACCTATGCGTCTTGATGCCAACACATCACAACGTGTTTTAGATATGTATTTAAATAATTTAGATTCAGATCGCATTTTATTTTTACAAAGTGATGTTGATGCACTCAAAGCCAAGTATGGCAATGATTTTGGTGTGCGTTTAAAAACAGGCGATTTGTCGGCGGCATATCAGATTCATGCTTTATACCGTGAGCGTATCCGTGCTTATTACAATTTTATGCTTACAGAGCTCGATAAGCCACAAGATCTCAATCAGAAAAATACTTACATCAACACAGACCGTGAAAAGTCGCCTTATTTCACAAATGAAAAAGCACAGCAAGACTACTGGCGTCAAAGTGTAGTCTCGCAACTGATTGGATTAACCATCAGTAAACAACAAGAAGCCGCAAAGCAACGTGCTTTAAAAGAAAATCCTGCTTTGGCTGAAGGTCAAGACTTGACACCAAGTGAAGATTTGACGCCAGCACAGACTTTGAAAAAACGTTATCAACGTCGTTTAGAACGTATTGAGCGTCTAAAAAGTGATGATATTTTAGAAAGTACTTTAAATGCATTGCTTGCTACTTACGATCCGCACAGCAACTATTATCCACCAACCGATGCCATGGAGCTGAACCGCCAAACCAGCTTACAACTAGAAGGTATCGGGGTATCGATCCGTCCAGAGCGCGGTAACGAAGACTATACTCGTATTGAAAGCATCGTTGAAGGCGGTCCTGCTAGCAAAACAGGACAAGTGCGTACAGGCGATCGTATTATCGGCGTTGCTCAAGATGGCGAGCCAATGCAAGATGTGATTGGCTGGACCACACAAGAAATCGTTGGTGCAATACGTGGTAAACGTGGCACAAAGGTTACTGTTAAGCTTCTCCCTGCGGGTGCATCTGCAAACCAAGCCAAATTGGTAACGATTACTCGTGATGTGATTCAAGAAGCGGATGATGGCTTGCGTTTCCGTACTATTGATGTAGAACGTCAAGGCAAAAAACAGAAAATCGGTGTGATTGAAATTCCATCCTTTTATCTAAACTATCGTGCAAGACGTGATGGTGAAAGTTATCGCAGTGTGTCAATCGATACTGCCAAAGCATTGCTGACGTTAAAACAGCAAAATGTTGATGGTATCGTGATTGATTTGCGTAATAATCCAGGTGGTTCACTCGAAGAAGTGGTGAAAATGATCGGGCAAGTGATTAAGTCAGGTCCAGCCGTACAAATTCGTGATGGTAATGGTCAAGTCACTGTATTGAATGCACCTGCTGACGGTCAGCAACTTTATGATGGACCACTGGCAGTCATGATTAATCTTGCATCAGCATCTGCTAGCGAGATTTATTCTGCCGCAATTCAGGACTATGGTCGTGGTATCGTAATTGGTAGCACAACCACAGGAAAAGGCACTGCACAGGCACAACGTGATGATTTGGCTTATGGCCAATTGACTTTGACGCAGCGTAAATTTTATCGTGTCACGGGTGGTAGTACGCAAAATAAAGGTATTGTTCCAGATATCAAATTGATTGATATTTATTTTGATCAGTTTGGCGAGCGTAAGAGCAAAAATCCACTGAAATGGGATACGATTGCAACCGCACCTTTCCAACGTGCAAACGATTTGCGTGGTTATTTTAATCAATTGCAAAAACGCTCAGACGAACGTCGTAATACCAATCCACAGTTTAAATATTTATCACAATACGTCACACTGAATAAATCTGTTGCAGATGAGAAGCGTGCAGTATTAGATCTCAATCAACGTATTGAAAGACTTAACAGCATTGAACAACAGACCTTGGCAGCGGAAAACCAACGCCGTAAAGCTACAGGACTTGAGCCGTATGCAAATTGGGAAAGCTATCAAGCTGCCGTAGAAGCACGTAATGAAGCACGTGCTAAGTTACGCCCTGCACAACGTCCACAGCTACCAGAAGAAGAGGCATTTGTGACCGAATCAGCCCATATCTTATTGGATATGATTGATTTGCAAAGTGGTAAAAAGCTAGGCAACTAACTTTTGAAAATTAGATAAAAGCCCTTAAAGTCAATGCTTTAAGGGCTTTTTATTACACTTTAAATAAGGCAATTATTCTACCGCACCAAATAGATCATTTAAGCTCTCCATCATGGTTGGATGGGTAAAAATATAATCACGCATATCTTGGTAAGTCATGCCTTGTCGAATGGCTAAATCCGCAAAGTTAATCATCTCATGAGCTTCTGCACACAATAGCTGTACGCCTAGAATTTTATCGGTTTTGGCATCAATCACGGCTTTGAGTAAGCCATCAGTTTGTTGCAAAATTTTGGCTTTAGGAATATTTACCGCATTAAGCTTGGCTGTTTTGACCGAATAACCTTGCTTAATCGCTTGTGCCTCGGTCAAACCCGTACTAGCAAGTGGTGGCATGGTAAACACAGCATAAGGGAAAGTCCGATCTTTAGTGGTGTATTTGCCATCACCCAAGACTTGACTTTTTACCACACGAAAATCATCTAATGAAATATAGGTAAACTGCGGTGAGCCTGCCACATCGCCCATGGCATAAATATGTGCTTGGCTAGTTTGCAATTTTTCATTGACATCGATATAGCCTTTGTCATTGAGTTTAACGCCTGCCTTATCCAAATCAAGCTGTTCAACATTGGCACGTCGACCTGTAGCAACCAATATTACATCACATTCAATTTCGTCATCTTGCGTTTTGACAATGCTACTCGACTTTTTATCGCTGACTTGTTCAACTTTTTGAGCGGTTTTAACCTGAATATTTTTGCTCTTCATGATTTCAATTAAACAATCACGGATTTGCTCATCTTCTTTTGGTAAAAATATGTCGCCTGTTTCCAATATCGTTACTTGACTGCCAAAATTCGCCATAGTAAAGGCAAATTCTAAACCGATATAACCACCACCGATAATCAGCAAATGTTTTGGTTTTTCAGTTAACTGCATCAAAGTGGTGCTATCATAAACATGTTTACTTTCTGCCAAACCATCGATTGGTGCTTGCCAGTTATACGTTCCCGTATTGATATAAATTTGTTTTGCAGTAATTGTTAATTCACCATCATCGCCTTTAACCTGTACGGTATTGGCATCTACAAAACGTGCTTTACCTGTAATGACATCGCAGCTATCCGCGATCTTTTTATAATTGGCTTGATTGAGTTTAGCAATCAATTGATTTTTCTGTGCAACCGCTTGTGCCAATTCGACTTTATCAGACAAGAAAGATAATCTTTTTTGAAGGAATACAACCAATATTAATACAGGTTCCGCCATACATGTCGCTTGATTGCTCAATTAAAGCCACTGACTTACCTGCTTTTGCCAAAGTCACAGCAAGCGTTTTGCCTGCTTTACCAAACCCAATAATCAAATGTTCATAATGCTTATTCATCAATTTTCTCAAATGTTGTTCATAAGGAGAATCATCATAAAAGCACATCCAGTTTGAAACAATTTGCTTTAAGTGTATTTGCTGTATGTTTTTGTTTGTTAGGATAACTCAAAAATAAAATCCATAAAATCAAAATCTTATGGATTTAAAAAATATTAACTATCAGCACTTTGCCATATATTCATCTAAATACGCAAAAAACTGATCAACTTCTGCAAGGGTATTGTAATGCAAAAATCCAGCCCTTAAAAAACCAGTATCTAATAAATCCAAATGCCGTACCACATCTAGGGCATAAAAATTACCCGATGGCAAGGCCACATTTTTTTCACCAAACCATTGACTGACCAAACTTGGCAAAATCATCTGTTGATTTTTAAATACATTAAACGCAAAAGTCGGTGTGCGTTGTTCGAAACAATTGAGACCATATAATTTAAAATAAGCACGCTTTTTGGCTTCTGCCAAAAAGTGTTGCATCAATTGCTGTTCATGTTGTTGTACTGCTTGGTAGCCCCACTGCAAACGCTGACGCAAGTTTGATATAGAAGCGTCAAAATCTGGGTGATATTGTGCCAAATTCGCCCAATACTCTACCAAGGCAATCAATGCCGCCTGTGCTTCAAAAGATTGCGTACCTTGTTCCCATGCATTCGGATTTAGATTGGTAGCAGGTTCAACTTTATATGGTGAAAGCAAGATGACACGATCACTCAAATAAGCCATACCTAAATGAGCACCGCCTAATTTATAGCTCGATGCAAACAGCACATCACATTGCAAAGCATGAATATCAATCAACTCATGCACCGCAGCATGTACTGCATCAATACATAATAATGCACCGACCGATTGGCAATGTTGAATCAATGCTTGCATTGGCGTTTTTGTACCCAGTACATTGGATGCCAACGATACCGCCACCAACTTGGTTTTGCTGTCAATTAATGCGGATAAATTATTGAAATCTAATGCACTGCCATCTTGATTGAGTGGTAATTTACGAATTTCGACACCACGCTCTTCAGCAATGCTTTGCCATGATGACACATTGGAAAAATGGTCAATGCTACTAAGTACAATATTATCGCCTGCCTGCCAATTTTTACCTACTACACGAGAGATTTGAAACATTAAACTGGTGGAATTTAAGCCAAAAATCATATTTTTAGCAGCACAATTTAGCCATGTCGCTGCTGCTTGTCGAGCTTGTTGATTGATGGCAATGGTGCGTTGTCCTGCATCTGCATAACCACCCAGATTGCTATTATATTTTGACAAATAAGCAATCAACGCATCCAAAACAGATTTTGGTATTTGACTCCCACCTGGACCATCCAAAAACAATGGCATCTGCCCTTGTTCATCTGTTGTATCCAGTGCTGCAAATTGCTGACGAATCGCCATTACATCATAAGTCATGCTGTTGATTTCCCTATATTATTTTCAGATTAAATTTACCATTTATTGTTTTAAGTGTGCAGTTAAAACAAATAAATCCCAATAACCCATATCATCATTTAGAGCCGCTAATTCTGTCGCATCGTGCCAATAATAACTGTCATCAAGCACACAATACGCCCCTGTTTGGCTGTCTACACGCCACATCAAATTGTCTTTATTACAACTTGTATAGACTTGTAAATCGCCACCTTGAGCATTATGCCGCTTAACGATAAACATACCGATACGATCAAAGCCATCCTGATGAATGCCTTCTGGTGCCGTAGGAATGACATCATTTTTATGTTTAGACAACATACGCAATTGATGCACTTCAATGATGGCTTGCTCGGGTAAATTTGATGCGGTTGCAAAGGTATCGATAATTTTTTTAAAGGCTTCGGATTCAATACACGCTTGTGTTAGATCTTCATAATCTCTAGCAACATTACCTTGAAAATGATTTAAGGTATCGCTTTGAACAAATAATCGATGTGGATTAAGCATCAATTTTTTGTGTTCACGTTGATAAGTAAAGGTGGAATAACGTCTTAGGCGATAGCTACCATCTTTATATATATTAGGCTGTAATGTATCAAAATCACTATCTAAGGTATGGATGAGTTCACTTGGTAGCGTGCCTTGTATTGCCAGTGCGTTCATACTGTATTTCCTTGCTCAAAATTCATTATCGTAAAAATTGGATTATGATGATACGGACTACATCACATTCCAAATTTTGATAAAAAATATAACAAAAAGTAATCTCTACTACAAGTCAATTTATAACTTATTTTAAATTTTTAAAAAATTATTTTTTATTATTCATTTTTGGCAATAAAAAAAGTGCCTCTCTGTCAAGACACTATTTATGGGGTACAACAACACCAGCCCAATATCAATGTAGAAACTAATCAACTGTATATCTCAGGTGAAGCTTCTGCAACCTGACTACGCCAACGTTTTGCCTGTTGCTCCATCACACCAAATACAGCTGCATGAATCATACCTTGCCCAACTACCGATAAGTCCTCGCCGAGTAATTTACAAATTTCCTCATGGAACTCGATACGTACTAATGGCGCATCTTCAGTATTCGCTATACGTAATGCCATTGCACCGTCTTCAAGTTGTACCAGCTCCAACATGACTTCATCAGAACCAAAGATACGTTTTAAGTCATCAAACAATGTTGTTACTCCCCAATATTTGGCTAAACTCGCAGCAAAATCATCAATAATACACTTTTGATGCGTCCAAAGCTGATAATTTCAAGGCTCAAAATATATTTATATTATACCAAAATGCAATCAATACTCTTGTAAACCATCACGTAACTGCATGACTAATTGTTGTAACATTTGATGCCATGCTTGTAGCTGCTTGGCATCTGGTCGATGGTCATCAATCGCATTGCTGGTTGCAATCAGTAACATATCATCTCGAGCAACTGCTGCTTGAGTGGATGGTTTAGGGTTTGCTAAGCAGTCTTGATAAGCATGCACGATATCCGCCAAGAAACCCTCTTGCAGCAACTGTCCAACTCGCTGTAACTCAGGCGAATATGCATTGTGCTGTGTTAAATCTTGCATCAATGTACGAATATCATGTTGAACTAAATTCGCTTTGGTATGATAAAAACGTGCGATTTCTTGTACCAAAGCCAGTATTGCACCGTATAAATGGAAATTACAGCTCTCTTGCAATGCCAATAGCTGTTGTTGATTGGCGACATCTTGCATCTGATTTAATGTTAGCTGTGCAAAGTACAGCTTTTGATTGGTTCGATCAGCATGGTGGCGAGCAACTCTAGTCATCATCTTTACCTACATCTAAAATTCAAATATACCTAAAAGCCACTATAAATAACACGATTATTTTTTCAACCAACCTACTTCTTGAGCAGTCAATTTGTTGATTACCGTTTTAGATAAATTTGGTGGCGTGATACCTTTTGTTTCTGATAAAGGAATGTAAGCCGCCATCAATTCTGCCTTGGCTTGTGGGAATCGTGGCTGTTTTTCTGGCTCAGCAAAGCCAATCGGGTAAATCGGCTGTCCTGTACTCAAGTCATATTTATCTGTTGCACCAAAGGTATGCAGTAATTCGTGTACCATCACAACCTGATTTGAACCATGATGTGGTTCATCAGCAAAAAGATTGACGATACCAATTCGTCCTTTTTGTAATGCTGTTGAGTCTCTTAAACTTTGTTGGTACTGCGGATCATAAAAATTAAGATACAATGTCGTCGTTGGTGAACCATCACTGGATTTATGCTGTTTCCATGCATAATAACGGAATTTTAAGCTCCAAATGATAGCATCAAGCACTTTGCCTGAGTTTGGTACGACTGGCGGTTTATCGGTCAATTCACGTCCATAAGTAAAATAGACACTGGCATTTTTTCCTGTATATTGTTTTATTGTAGCTTTAAAATAATCCTGCGACTCAGTAAAGTTGGCACTTTGTAAGCTTTGAATATATTGTGCGGTACTTGGTCTGCCATCGGCATTAATTGGGTGCAACAATATCATAATCGGTTTATCCCAATCTTGATTACCATCTCGCCATGCACCCAATGCCACAACCAATAGTACAATAAGTAAAATCGCTACACGTAAAGATTTCCAAAAAGAAAAAACACTGTTTTTAGATTTGAGTTTGGACATAATTTTACCTGATAAAATTGTTAATTAATATTTGCTGTTCTAAATTTTCTGATAAGTTTTTTGTCATCATCAAATTCTACTATCTTATTAGCAGAAATTTTTAAAATAGCATCTTGCACAGTTTCACAACCATATTGTTCCACTTCTATATTCGGGTAGAGTTTAATAATATTTTTTGATAACTCATCTACACTAATCCAGTGACCATCAGGCGATATTATATCTAAGCAATCTGCACAATTCTTAATAAAAGCAACAAAACCTTGCTTTTTTCTCACAAACTTTTGTGAACCCTTGATTTCAATATCAAATAAGTTCAATTGGCTAAGTAACCCTGATAACTTAGCACGCCCATAACTTCTCGAATCAAAATCAGGCTTTAGCGTAATCAAATGCTTGCCTAAATCTGCCAAACTAGCCCACCCTTCCTCATCTGCAGTATCTTTAATCGCTTTATAAATTAAATTAATAGTGTGTTTATCTATTTGTAATAATGGTGTATTGACCTCTATAGATTGCTTTTTCACATCGCCTTTTTCAATATTTAGACTATCTTCGAGTACTTTATTATTTTCTGCATTCAAATTTTCTACATAAATAAATTTATCACAAGCATTAATAAATGCTTCAGGTGTTGTTCTTTTTCCAAAGCCATAAACAACCAAGCCACTTTCCCTAATACGTGACGCCAATGGGGTAAAATCACTATCACTGGAAATAATACAAAAACCGTCTAGAGCATTGCTATATAGCAAGTCCATAGCATTGATAATCAATATCATATCTGTAGCATCTTTACCTTTAGTATAGGCAAATTGCTGTACAGGTGTAATCGCATGGGGCAACAATACATCTCTCCATGCTACTAAATTTTGACTACTCCAATCACCATACACACGTTTAACGCTAGCAGTTCCATATTTTGCAATTTCTTGCAAAATCAACGGAATGTTCTGAACAGAACTATTATCAGCATCAATTAAAACAGCCAATTTAGCAATTTGAGTTGTGTTCATATTGAATTTATATACTCTTCAAAGTTTTGATAATGAATGATTATGCTTCCACCCATTTCCCATCACTATACAGCATAGACCATTTGGTCGCTTTGCCATCAACAGTTTCTGATGCCACATATTGCGATTTGGTTTTACGACTAAATTTCAAAATGGTTGGATTGCCATCTGGGTCGGTATCAGGGGCTTGCAAAAGATATTGATATTTAGATGCAAGTTGTTCTGCCACACTACGCAATTCGGCAATTTTTGGTGCTCTGGTTTCACGGATTTTTGGGAATTTCGATGCTGCCAAAAATAAACCTGCCGCCCCATCACGCAAGATAAAGAAATCATCATGCTTAGCCGAACGTAAATGTGGCATCGGGATTGGATCTTCTTTGGGCGGTGCTGCCTCACCATTTTTCAATACCTTACGGGTATTGTCACAGCTGGTACAGGCAAAATAAGGCCCAAAACGCCCTGTTTTAAACTGCATCTCGCCATCACATTTATCACATGGAATAGTCGGACCATCATAACCTTTGACCTTAAATTCACCTTGCTCGACTTCATAGCCCGAACAGTCTGGATTATTACCACAAATGTGTAATTTGCGACCACCGTCAAGAATATAGCTATCCATTGCAGTTTCACAAATTGGACAACGCCGCTTGGCACGCAAATCCTGCATTTCCGCATCATCATCATCTGACATGATTGCCAATGACTCGACAGGACTAAGATTAATGGTTTGTTTACAACGCTCTTTTGGCGGTAGGTTATAACCCGAACAACCTAAAAATACGCCTGTTGAGCCTGTGCGGATTTGCATCGGACGGCTACAGGTTGGACAGCTAATATCCACTGCCACAGGCTCATTACGACGCATACCTTCAGCACTTGCCGCAGTCGTTAAACGCTTTTTAAAATCACCATAAAAGCTGTCCAGCAACTCTTTCCAATTACGCTCACCTTCCGCCACTTTATCCAACTGCCCTTCAAGGTCAGCAGTAAAGGCATAATTCATCAAATTATTAAAACTTTCATCCAAACGGTCGGTGACAATTTCGCCCATTTTTTCTGCAAATAAACGGCGATTTTCTAATTTGACATAGCCACGCTCTTGAATGGTCGATATAATTGCGGCATAGGTCGATGGTCGCCCAATGCCTTTTTTCTCCAATTCTTTCACCAAAGACGCTTCCGTAAAGCGTGCAGGCGGTTTGGTAAAGTGTTGTGATGGGTCGAGTTGTACCAAGTCCAGTACATCACCCACTGCCACATCAGGCAATAGCACATCATCAGCGGATGGATTTGCCCCACGCACTTTGGTAAAGCCATCAAATACCAAAATTCGCCCTTTGGCTTTGAGTTCTACGCCATTGGCATCCACAGAAATCGTTGATGATTGGTATTGTGCAGCGGTCATCTGACAAGCAACAAACTGACGCCAAATCAAATCATACAAACGCTGTGCATCTCGCTCCATACCTGCCAAATCTGTGCCACTTAGCGCCACATTGGATGGACGAATCGCTTCATGGGCTTCTTGGGCATTGGCTTTATTGCCATAAAAATTTGGCTTGGCAGGCAGATATTTTTCACCATAATTTTGGCTAATATGTTCACGTACCATATTCACTGCGTCCGCACTCAAAAAAGTCGAGTCAGTACGCATATAGGTGATAAAACCGCCTTCGTACAAACGCTGTGCCAACATCATGGTCTTTTTCACCGAAAAGCCTAGACGAGTACTGGCAGCCTGTTGCAAAGTGGAAGTAATATACGGTGCAGATGGATTGACCTTGGTCGGTTTATCCTCACGTTGTACCACTTTAAATTCGGCATCTTTGAGCAATGCCAAAATTTTATCGGTATCGGCTTTATTTTTTAATTTTAAAGCTTTATCCAAATATTTTACCGCTTCAAGGCGAATGGCTTCGGCGTCTTTTTTGCCTTTGGCTTGCAATAAGGTATCGGCAAAGATTTCCCAATATTCTTCAGGCACAAAAGCACGGATTTCACGCTCACGTTCAACCACCAATTTCACCGCCACCGATTGAACACGTCCTGCAGATAAGCCACGGGCGATTTTTTCCCAAAGCAATGGCGACACCATAAAGCCTACCACACGGTCTAAAAAGCGGCGTGCTTGTTGGGCATTAACACGGTTGTAATCTAAGCGTGTAGGCTTTTGGAATGCCTCTTGAATGGCATTTTTGGTGATTTCGTTAAATACCACACGGTGATAACGGCTATCGTCACCACCAATCACTTCTTTTAAATGCCAAGCAATCGCTTCCCCTTCTCTATCCAAGTCCGTTGCCAGATAGATTGCATCGGCTTCTTTGGCGAGTTTTTTTAGTTCAGCGACCACTTTTTCTTTATTCGGTAAAATTTCATAATGGGCTTGCCAATCATTTTCAGGATCAACGCCCATACGATTGACCAAAGCTTGTTGTGATTTTTTGGCTTTTTCAGCTTCAGTGAGTTTGGTACGAGTTTTCTTTTCAGTTGGCGTTTCAGTTTTATCATTATTGAGTTTGACACTACCACTTGTCGGCAAGTCACGCACATGACCGACTGATGACCGCACGATAAATTGATTGCCCAAATATTTATTGATTGTTTTGGCTTTGGCAGGTGATTCGACAATCACCAAGGCACGACCTTTGGCACTGGCAGTCATAACGTTGTCGCTATCTGCTTTGGTCGTGGCTTTTTTAGCGGTTGCTTTACTGCTGGTTGCTTTTTTTGCTGTGGTTTTTTTGGCAGTACTTTTGGTTGTGCCTGCACTGGCTTTGACAGCCTTGCTTTTGGTCTCGTTTTTTGCTTCTTTATTTTCAGTACTTTTTACAGTTGCCATATTTAAATCCTCTTCTTGCTCATTTAGACCATGCTTGCTCAATTGTTTTGATAATGGATAAAAGATTTAGCGTGCTTGTTCAGCCAAGCTTTGCAAAAATGCCTTCATGGCATCGAGTTGCTCGCCGTGATAATCAGCACTTTCATCCCAATACAATCCAACACAATTGGCTTGCATATCTACTGCATACACACCTTTCAGATCGACTTTTTGCCCTTGAAATTTACTATCGCCTGTCAAGACCTGTAAACGTTGCTCGCCATCCACTGTTGCTCGCATCAAGGCAAATTTACCGTCACTCACCAAGATACTATAATATGCAATCATACTTGCACGTGTTTCAGATGCCATTGGCACTTTAGCCCATTCTGGTGCAGGCAATAAACGTGGATGCAAGCCAATCTTACGGGCATTTTCACGCAGATCACCTAACGCCTTTTCACGTGGGCTTACACGTAGCCCCATAATCGAGCCAACCACAAAAAACGCCACTGCTACTAAAATAATCCAAAGCATCTCTATTCCGAGCCTATATAAAATGTAATGTAGTGCTTAGGCTAATCACTGCATTATATCTACGGATCAATGCAAGTATTTTGGCGACTACATAAATGTTACTTATTTTAGCTAAGCATAAGCTTGCTATAAAATGCAAGTATTAAATCAGTATTTTGGATAAAAATATTGGTTTTATTCGATAAATCAAGCGATTAATGCTGAATATACAGCCAAACTGAGTACTCTTCGCATCATCACGCAGACGTAGAAAAGCGTCAGCAGATACAGCCAACGCTTTTGTACTATTATTTCAAATCACAGTAAACTTGTAGAAATTAGTCTTGTGCGATTGGACGCCATAGGCTTTCTAGGTCGTAGAATTTACGTGCTGCTGGCATCATGACATGTACTACCACAAAACCTAAGTCAATCAAAATCCACTCTGCATCACGTTCGCCTTCCATACCAATCGGACGAAAGCCTGCTTTACGAGCCTCTTCAGCCACGTTGTCTGCCAAAGCTTTGACATGACGGCTTGATGTACCACTGGCAATCACCACCGCATCAGCAACATTACTGATTTTTGACACGTCGTATTGCTCAATGTCTTTGGCTTTGACATCAAGCAAAGCCTCTTCTACCACGCGTAGGCAGTCGAGTAATTGTAGGTTGTCACTTTGAATCACTGTTGAACCTGTTTTCATAAAATTGTAAATCATGCAAAAATAACACTATATAATAAGAAGCTATCACCAAAAAAGCAAATATTGATTTCAAATTTTATCCTAGAAACCTATAATCTCAATCGCATATATTTACGACCAATCAAAAGTAAATAAAATCAATCTTTCTACAGGTTCATATAACATTATGATTTCACTATCAATTTCTTTACACCAATGACCACTATTCGCCGATGCAATATGATAAAAACGATTACCATTGTGAGTAATTCGAATACCATCATCAGGTAAATCATCACCTTGTTCTTTTGTTGCTACAAATGCTTTTGGCATATGGCTTTCAATTGAGCTTGACCAATTGCTCTCACTCATTCCTCCACCCAACTGGCTTAAAAATGATTCTGCTTCAATTTTATTTTCATATTCTAACGCATAACTATTTACAAAATGCCCATATTTTTCCAACTCAGATTTTCGCTGTTCAAAGCCAACTTTCATTTCATCAACATATTCTTCATCTTCACAACTTGAATCCCAGTCATGAAATTTGGTTCTTTAAAAATAACCCTCTTCACCTAAAAACTTGTATTTATTATCATCAGTCAAACGAAAACACAGCCAATTTTCTATATTAAATTTATTATGATATTCAGAAGTCCATCCCCCAATACAGCCATCAAACGGCTCAAAAGACTGAATTAAGTGGACAGTTTTTCCATGCCATTCAGGATTGATTTTTCCTAAATGGATAGACATTAATGGCAAAAAATGTACATCTAACCAACGCTGATTTTCCGCAAACACATTTTCATATTTAGGGTAAACAATTAAATCTGCGTCCAATGTCACAACGTTTTCTTGACTAAACATCTTATTCATTTCACTCCATTAGTTTAGTAAAAGTAAGCTTTAAAATTAGAATAATATAATAAACTAAATTTCACAATGCAATGAAAATCATTGTATTATTTTATTTACTAATCATGCTATGATAAAGATTATCGCCAATATGTAATCCCACGCTAAATAATTATGATTTTCTCTAATGTTTACAACCAATTAGACGCTCGCCTTTTCCACCGCCAAGGCATTGATAGCTTACCCAATCCACAAGCAGGGCATTTTAATACTGCTTTGGCTGAGCAATTGCAATGGTCTGATGATGAACAAAAAAACTGGATCAAAATCATCAATGGCGAAGCTTTACCAAGCAATGCCGACCCTTTAGCGATGGTCTATGCAGGGCATCAGTTTGGACATTGGGCAGGACAATTGGGCGATGGACGTGGCTTGCTTATCGGTCAAGTTTTGGATAAAAATCAACAACGTATCGACCTACATGCCAAAGGTGCAGGCAAAACGCCTTATTCGCGTATGGGCGATGGGCGTGCGGTATTACGTTCGACCATTCGGGAATATTTGGCAGGACAGGCTTTGACAGGTTTGCATATTGCCAGTAGCCAAGCAGTCGGCTTTGTTTATTCGCAAGATTTAAAAGTATGGCGTGAGCAATTAGAGCCGACTGCGATATTATTACGTACCAGTGATTGTCATATTCGTTTTGGGCATTTTGAATGGATTAATCAATATCAGCCGAGTTTATTAAAAGATTTTACCCAACATTGTTTAGAATATTATTATCCTGACAGTTTAAATCAACATAACCCGATTATTCATTTTGCTGAAACAGTGGTAAAACGCTATGCTTATTTGGTGGCACAATGGCAATTGCAAGGTTTTGGACATGGGGTTTTAAATACTGATAATCTAAATATTACCGCCACCACTTTAGATTTTGGCCCTTTTGCCTTTATGGAACGCTTTAAACCAAATTGGATATTTAATCATTCTGACCATCAAGGGCGTTATACTTATCAAAATCAACCGAGTATTATCCATTGGAATTTGTGGGTCTGGTTAAATCAATTGATTCCATTATTATCCGAACAAGATGATATTAAAGCCACCATTACTGATATACTCGCTCAATTTGAACCTGCTTTTCTCAATGATTATCAAGCAGGATTATGTAAAAAAGTCGGTTTGCCTTTGCATGATGAAGGTAGTTTTCAATGTGCTTTGGATTTTCTGAAAATTTTACAAATTGAGCAATTGGATTATTGCACGGCTTTTCGTTGGCTTACCGAGCAAGACTATACCTCTTTACACAATCAATGTTTAGATTTACGCCAGTGCGATGATTTTTTAAAGCAGTATCATGCCATTCGTGACGCTTATTCAGACGAAAAAGACGCTTTATTATCGGATATGCAGCAGCATAATCCGATTTATATTTTACGTAATCATATGGCACAGCGAGCGATTGAACTCGCCTATCAAGATGATTTATCTGAAGTAAATCGTTTATTTCAGATTTTGCAAAATCCATTTGTAACACATAAATTGGCAAAAGACAGCGATTTACAACCCGTCGCAAAAGGGCAAATTGAACCTGCGATCAGTTGTTCATCTTAAATAAAATTTCTTTATAAAAAGATTTGAATTTTTGATGGAAATTTATAAAATGAAATATCCAATATTTTTGACAATTGAAATGGTTAATCGGAGCAAAAAACCATGACTGATACATTACAAACCGCGTCTTTGCGTGTTCAAGATTTTTTAGCCCAACATGGTGAGTTTAAAGTACAACGCTTATCCGACTCAGCTCGCACTGCTGCTGAAGCGGCACAAGCATTAGGTTGCACGATTGCTCAAATTGCCAAATCTCTGATTTTTAAAGATGAAAGTACAGGCGATGCGGTATTGATTATCGCATCAGGCAGCAATATGGTGCATATGGGTAAATTTTATACCGTCACAGGCATCAAATTAGCAAAAGCCGATGCTGCCTTTGTACGAGAAAAAATTGGCTATGCCATCGGCGGTGTACCACCTGTCGCACATGCCAGCCAAGTGCATACTTTTTTAGACCAAGATTTGCAACAATATACAGAGATTTGGGCAGCAGCAGGCACACCGCATAGCGTGTTCCAACTGACACCACAACAACTGGCACAGCTCACCCAAGCAGCGTGGATTGATGTGGCGAAATAATATATACCAGCATTACACAGTGTATTTTAATTTTCGATAAAAACCATGTTAAGCTAAGTCAATTCTTTTATAAAATAAACAGGTTTACCTATGTCAAATCTCATGCCAACTTTTCAACAGTTTAGCTACAACGGTGCGGATGCGGAAAAATTTTTACAGGGGCAAGTCACTTGTAATGTCAGTAAAATTGGCGAGCAATTTTTGCAGACTGCGATTTGTGATTTAAAAGGGCGTGTACATTTTAGCCTTTGGTTAAAACGTCTTTCACAAGATGAAAATGGCAGTGAATTTGCGATTGTTTTACCAAGCAGTATTGCTGACGAATTTGCCGCACACATTCGTAAATTCGGTGCATTTTCTAAGGCTACATTGACCGCACAAGGTGAAGTTTTTGCAGTGTGGAATGATAAAGCACAACCTGCTCAATTAGAATTTAACAGCGAAAATGGCGATAATTCATGGGAAAAGGCAGCTATCTTGCACGGTGAAGCATGGATTGATAACAGCACACAGCATTTATTCCAACCGCAAGAATTACGCTTACATCAACGTTTTGGCGTGGACTATGACAAAGGTTGTTATCTCGGTCAGGAGATTGTGGCACGTCTTTGGTTTAAAGCCCAACCCAAACAATGGCTACATCTGATCCATGTAGAAAATACTGAAAAATTTCCACCCATTGCCCAAGGTGAGTTTTTGGCTGAGCATGTGCAAGTGGTGAATATCTTGCAAGAAAATCAGCAATATTGGGCATTAGTGGTGGCAAAACCTGATGTTTTGGCAAATCTACAAACAGAAAATAAATTGACTGTTTTGGCTCTGCCTGAGCATTTACAAGGTGATATTGCACGGGCAAAATAATTTGTATTTTGCGATTTTGCCCTTATTTAATACACCACGCCCAATCTAAAATCGTCATGATAAACTCCCTCCCCCTATGAATTACGCTTAGCCACCATAGTCGGGAACGCCCCCTCCCTTAGGGAGGGGGATGGGGGAGGGATTCAGATGAATAGAAATTAAAATTTGTGAGAACCAACATGACAAACAGCACCTTATCCCCAGCAACCATTGACTTACCTAACTTTACTGGCTTAGATATTCAACAGCTACAACAAGCCATTGAAAGCAAAATCCAAGATGGTCTAAGCCTTTTGGCGGACATTCAGGCACAAGATAATTTTGCCGATGCTCTCAACACAGTTAATCACTTTGAAGCTTTTTGTGATGAGTTTGGTGAAGATTACAGCATTTTATCGCACTTAGATTCGGTCATGAACAGCCCTGAAATTCGTGATATTTATCAAGCGATTTTGCCGAAAGTCAGCGATTTTTATACCCAAATTGGGCAACATCAAGCACTTTACCAAAATTATCAATTGCTTGCCGACCATGCCGATTTTGCTACTTTACGTCAAGCTCAACAAGCAGCTATCCGTCATGCCATTCGTGATTTTAAATTGTCTGGTGTGGCATTACCGCCTACGGAAAAGCAACGCTTTGCCGAAATTGCTGCACGTTTGTCGCAATTGGGATCAGATTTTTCTAATCATGATTTGGACGCAACCCAAGCCTTTATGTTGCCATTAAACGATGATGATTTGGCAGGTTTGCCTGAGAGTAGCATTGAACTGTTGAAACAATATGGTAAGCAACGGAATGTGGAACAACCTGTTGCAACGCTTGATGCACCTTCATATATCAGCATTATGACTTATGCTGATAAGCGTGAATTGCGTGAAAAAATTTATCATGCCTATGTCACCACCGCATCCGAATTAAGCGATGATGGCAAATTTGATAACAGTGCCATTATGCAAGAAATTTTGGCATTGCGTGCGGAAAAAGCCAAATTATTAGGCTTTGATCATTATGCCGACTTGTCTTTGGCACGCAAAATGGCACCAAGCGTCGCAAAAGTACAAAGCTTTTTGTACGACTTGGCGGACAAGGCTCGACCAGTCGCAGAACAAGAGTTGAAAGCTTTACAAGCGATTGCTGCTGAAGATGGCATCGATCATTTACAAGCTTGGGACACAGGTTACTATGCAGAAAAGTTAAAACAAAAGCAGTTTAATTTGTCTCAAGAAGCATTAAAGCCTTACTTCCCAAGCCACAAAGTCATGCAAGGCTTATTTGCGACCATTGAAAAGTTGTATTCAATCCATATCATTGAAAAACAAGCAGATACTTGGCATGACGATGTGCGTTATTATGAAGTCGAAGATCACGGCAAAGTGATTGGTGGTTTTTATACAGATCTTTATGCACGTGATAACAAAATGGGCGGTGCATGGATGAATGGTTTCCGTGCCAAAATCAACTCAGATCAACAGCAACAATTACCTGTAGCATTTATTGTTGGTAGTTTTACCCCTCCATTGAATGGTAAACCCGCTTTGCTGACGCATGATGAAGTGATTACTCTATTCCACGAATTTGGACATGGTTTGCATCATGTTTTGACCACAGCTGACCATAGTAGCGTATCGGGAACCAATGGTGTAGCATGGGATGCGGTAGAATTACCAAGTCAATTTATGGAGTTTTGGGGTTGGCAAACTGAAAGCTTAAATCTATTGAGTTCGCATATTGATACAGGCGAAGTCTTGCCACAAGATTTATTGGATGCATTATTGGCAGTACGTCATTTCCAAACTGGTTTACAGACTTTACGTCAGTTAGAGTTTTCATTATTCGACTTAGATATTCATCAACAAGTACCAAGCCCAGATGTAGCAGGCATTCAAGCAACGCTTGATCGCATTCGTAGTCAAGTCGCATTGATTATTCCACCAAGCTATAACCGCTTCCAACATGGCTTTACCCATATTTTTGCAGGCGGTTATGCAGCAGGATATTATTCTTATAAATGGGCAGAAGTATTGGCAAGTGATGCTTTTGATCGTTTTGAACAAGAAGGTATCTTTAATGTCGAAACAGGTAAAGCATTCCGCAACAGTGTTTTGGCTGTAGGTGGAATGGTCGATGCATTAGATGCTTTTAAAGCATTTCGCGGTCGTGAACCTGAAATTGACGCATTATTACGTCATAATGGTTGGACGCTTGCACAATAATCAGCTAAACTAGCCGATAATTTTAAGCGAGTTTGAATGAGGTTGGGTACATGACAAAAAAACGCTTTATCGCGGGGGCAAAATGTCCACGTTGCGGGGCTGTTGATTGTATTGTCATGTTCACGTCCCAAGATGCAGAATGGGTAGAATGTATTCATTGTGATTATCAAGAGCATCGCCCGACTGCTGAAGACTTGTCCCAAAACACAGACCACGCCGATGATGTCGGTGTGGTGCGTTTTAAACCACGTTAAAAAACGGTATGTTGAAAAATTTGATGGTAGGCTGACATGCGCGACAAAATGCAAAAACTTTTAGAAAAATTGAAAGGCAATAACATGATACTTTTGATTACAGGGGTAATTACGGTTATTTTTGCGGTTGCTTTAGGGGTATATTATTATTTGGCGCAAGCTGAAACAACTGAACCAGCACCACAAGAAACAGTATCTGCACCTGCGGTCGTAGCACCTGTATCAGAGCCTGCTTCTAGCCCTGCAAGCGAAACTGTTGCTTCTGCACCAGAAGAGCCATTCGATGGTTTGGTCGATGCCTCTATCGTGAGCCAACCTATTCCTAGCGATCCTGCGTTAGTGAAAGACGAAATGAAACAACTTGAAGACATTCAGCAACAGCTTAATGACCAAGAAAAGTTGTTAAAACAGCAACATAGCGATGCAGATAAATTAATTAAACTCAAAGAACAGCAAATTGCTGATTTAGAGAAACAATTGCAAAAGCAGCAGTCTGGACAGTAATCGTTTAAGATAACGCTCAGAATGAAAAAAGCCTTTATTACACAATAAAGGCTTTTTTTGCATTGATACGCTTAACAGACCGTCAAAAAGTATGCGTGCTCGCCATGGTCTTGAGCATTCGCCATTCATCTTTACTGACCTGATCTTTTAAGATGCAAAACTGCATTGGCTTACGGCTCTGTTGCTCAATAGCATGGATGCTGATGAATACACCATAATCTTGTAAAGTGGCAATCTCTATACGCTCTAGTTGTTGCTGTGTTTGTAATGACCACTCTCGTCCATCTAGTTGCGACAATGCCTTGACCACTTTCCACCATGCTTTTTTATATGCAATATAATAGCTTACCGCAATCATCAATATGGTAAATATCACCCAAAAAGTTGATAAAACTTGACTAGCAAAATATCCCCACAGCCAAACCACGCTTATCGAAAAAACTAAACGTAATAAGCTCGGCTTTAATGTAAGATCAATATTTTCTCTATACATGAGATATCATCACCAAGGACGAAATCAGTCCAAACCACTGATCATAAATTACTTTAGATCACCATGTTTGAGCTGTTTCATTTTTTGGATCAAATCCTGCATCGCTTTATTTGGTGGTATACTTACTGCCATAAACCAATCCAATAAATCAGGATCTTCCTGTTCGATCAGTTCAGCAAATATCGCCTGCTCATCAGCATCTGCCTGTAGATAATACTGTCTCACATAAGGGTCAAAATAAATATCTAACTCTTTCAAGCCACGTCTAGCACGATAAATCACTTTACGTTGTTCTAAAGTCGGTTCTACTGCGATGTTGTCATTCGATTGGCTCATGGTTTTACTCCAAAATTGTACACTTTATTATATACACTAAATTTTAGAAACCAAGCAAGTTATCGCTATGTATTTGAAATTTTTCATACTATTTTAAACACACATCACTTTGTTAAATCGCTTTTAACTTACACTAAAACCTTTCTAATATTTTAAAATATAAATATGATATTTTTCAAATCATATCACATCAAAATGACTGATATAAAATGTATATTTGTCATATTAGACCTCTTGCGAAAGTTTTGATATAATGACAAGATGAGATACGAAACAATCAAGGGCTTTAGCGACAGCCA
>NZ_JBHFHK010000007.1:0-59469 GCF_041928215.1 Hubeiibacter jixunmingi
GCATAGTAGGTGAGTGTGTAGTTGGTTTGGCTCACCATTAGGTATTGGCAGTAGTCTATGCGTGTGATTGGTTTTTTTGTCATGCCTTATGCTACTATAGTTTATTCCCCTTATGCAAAAAAATTACGGTTTTGCGTAAGTCCTACTAAATTTGCTCAGGAGCTGGATATTGGTGCAGATGAAATGTATCCAAGTCCTGAAATTTGGCAATATGGCTGGGAAAATTATCTAGAGCATTGGTTTTTTATTAAAAATAAATGACAACAATCGATATTTTTTATTAATATTTTTGATAAATTAAGTCAGAATATATCCTATACTACAGCTTCATTATTAGATTTGAATGTAAAGGACGTATAGATATGACAGTAGTCTATTCTGCAGTAGAAAAGAATAAACGCATCAAAGGCATTCTGGGTGCGGCATCGGGTAATTTAGTCGAATGGTTTGATTTTTATATTTATGCGGTGTTCGTTGTATATTTTCAAAAAGCGTTAACCTCACCTGAAATTAGCGAAAATGAATCAGGTTTATATGTATGGGGTGTGTTTGCTGCTAGTTTTTTTATGCGTCCAATTGGTAGTTGGTTATTTGGCTGGATGGCGGATAAATATGGGCGCCGTCAATCAATGATGGCATCAATTTTATTGATGGCAATTAGCTCATTTGCATTTGCCTGTTTACCGACCTATGCCCAAGTAGGGGCGATTGCACCGTTTTTATTATTGGCTGTACGATTGCTACAAGGCTTATCAGTGGGCGGTGAATATGGGGCGGTAGCGACCTATATGTCTGAAATTGGCTTAAAAGGTCGTCGTGGCTTTTTCTCCTCTTTTCAATATGTGACTTTGGTTGGCGGTCAGTTATTAGCTAGTTTACTCAGTGTCATAATAATGCTCATGCTGGTGTCTGAAAAAACCTTGTATAATGGTGGTTGGCGTATTCCGTTTGTGATTGGTGGTGTGGCGGCATTATTATCATTATTTGCTCGTTCGCATTTGGAAGAAACCTTAAGTACTGAAGAAAAAAGTAAAGTAGAATCGGGTAGTTTGTGGGCATTATTATCTACCTATTGGAAACCATTTTTGTTGGTAGTAGGCTATACATCGGCAGGTTCTTTGAGCTTTTATGTTTTGACAGTCTATTCAAAAACCTATCTCACCAATTTGGGCGTGGCTAGTGAAACTGTTGGTGTGATGATGACCTGTGCCTTGTTTGTGTTGATGATTGCACAGCCATTTTTTGGGGCATTAAGTGATCGTATTGGTCGCCGTACCATGATGTTATTATTTAGTGCACTAATGGCGATATTTATTTATCCAATTATGGGGCTTGCCATGCCAGCTGCCAATGCATCACCAGTGCTTTTAACCTTATTATTAATTGTATTGTTTTTGATTTTAAGTTTTTATACATCGATTGGCGGCATTGTCAAAGCAGAAATGTTCCCTGCCCATGTGCGTGCCTTAGGCGTAGGGGTGTCCTATGCAATTGGTAATGCAATTTTTGGTGGTTCTGCACCTGCGGTGGCATTGAAATTTAAAGAAGTGGGTTTGCAAAATGAGTTTTTTATCTATGTCATCGTCATGTTGATTGTGTGCTTCTTATGCAGTTGGCAATTGCCGAAAAAAGCTGACTATTTGGAAGATGATCATTAAGAGTTAATATTGTACCAAAATAGCCCATAGATTCGTCATTTGTGGGCTGTTTTAAATTTTATCTTTGGTTTTAATTTAACTTAGTGATAAATTTTTTCCGCTGCAACATAGTAAAAAGTTCAAAGACAATAATATAATTTTTTGTTAAAATATCATCATCTCAGCTTTATAATGCGTGGTTATCATGGCGACTGTAAACAAAAAAGTTCCCCATATTTTGGTAGTAATGGACGGTATTGGACATCGGGAAGATGAAAAAGATAATGCCTATGCAGCAGCCAATACCCCTACATTAGATATGATGAAGCAAAAGCATCCGCATGGTTTAATCTCGGGTTGTGGTGAAGATGTCGGTTTACCAGCAGGACAAATGGGCAATTCTGAAGTCGGGCATATGAACCTTGGTGCAGGGCGTATTGTTTATCAAGATTTTACTCGTATTAGTCAAGATATGCGTGAAGGCGGTTTTTTTGAGCAATCTGTTTTGGTTGATGCGGTAGAAAAAGCCAAAGCAACCAATGGTGTTGTGCATATCTTTGGTTTGTTGTCGGCAGGCGGTGTGCATTCACATGAAGAGCATATTGCTGCCATGTGTGAATTGGCATTAAAACGTGGTGCAACTGTATATGTCCACGCCTTCTTGGACGGGCGTGATACACCGCCAAAAAGTGCTGAATCAAGCTTGCGTCTGATGGATGGCGTATTTGCCAAATATCCAAATCAAGGCAAATTGGCAACCATGATTGGACGTTATTTCGCTATGGATCGTGACAATCGTTGGGAGCGTGTCGAGAAAGCCTATCGCCTAATTACCGAAGGCGTGGCGGAACGTGTGGTGGACAACAGCTTGCAAGGTTTGGACTTGGCTTATCAAGCCGATGAAACCGATGAGTTTGTATCTGCAACGCGTATTGGTGATGCGGTTCGTGTCAATGATGGCGACAGTATCGTATTTATGAATTTCCGTTCGGATCGTGCCAGAGAATTGACGCGTGCCTTTGTCCAGCCTGATTTTGATGGTTTTGAGCGTAAAACTATTGCAAAATTATCCAGTTATGTCACGTTAACACGTTATCAAGAAGGTTTGGATGTCGATATTGTGTATTTACCACAGACGTTGGATAATGGTTTGGGTGAATATTTGGCAAAAATCGGTAAAACCCAATTGCGTATGGCAGAAACTGAGAAATATCCGCATGTGAGCTTTTTCTTTAGTGGTGGTGTAGAGCAAGAATATCAAGGTGAAAAACGTATTTTGGTGCCATCACCAAAAGTGGCAACTTATGATTTAAAGCCTGAAATGAGTGCTTATGAAGTTACAGATGAATTGGTCAAAGCCATTGAAAGTGGCGAATTTGATGTATTTATCATTAACTACGCCAATGGCGATATGGTTGGACATACAGGTGTATTTGATGCCGCAGTCAAAGCGGTGGAAACGGTAGATACTTGCCTAGGTCGTGTTTATGATGCGGTGATGAAAGCGGGTGGTCATATGTTGATTACTGCCGATCATGGTAATGTCGAGCAAATGCAAGATTATGAATCAGGTCAAGTCCATACGCAGCATACTACTGAATCTGTACCATTTATCTATGTCGGACCAACGGGCGGAACGATCGCTGAAGGCGGTATTTTGGCGGATGTTGCACCAACTTTGTTAAGCTTGATGGGCGTGGAAATCCCAAAAGAAATGACAGGTCGTAATTTGGTGACCTTAAATGATACAAAGATCGTTTAAAAACTTTAAAATTTAGTCTGTAAAATAAGCTAGGAAAAGTATATTATTTTCCTAGCTTTTATTTTTAGGGAAATAGATATGAAAAGACTCGCTTGTATCGCATTGTTATTATTATCCAATCATGCCTTTGCGGAAAATTATCCAAGCCTTTTGGCGAATAAACGTTTGGTGGCAGAGGGTAGCAATTGTGCAGGTATGCAATTTGATAAAAAAGCTCAAAAAGTCATGTTTCTGTCTGACGCCGATTGCAATGCTACCGAAGACATGATGCCACAATGGCGAGTACGTTGGTTAAATGACAGTCTATTTGTAGCGATTGAAACCGAACGTAGCGAAGAGCAGTCACCGCCACGAAATTATATTTATCAAATCATGGGCGTAAAAGGTAAAGATATTACCTTAAAAAGCATTTGGACAGGCTGGGGAACATCAAAAGATATGGTCATTCGTTATTATATGGATTGATTTCTTGCTCAACAAACTTTGTAACACTGGGAAATAGTCTAATGGAAATTTCTTTAGCATACCTATAAGTTTTTATATGATATAAAAGGTGTACAGTATCACATTCAAATAATTTTATTTTAATATCATAAAAAAACAATATTATTAATTTGAAAATATTACGCTTACAGCGTTAATAAAGTTCACTTTTTATACAAGATAAATTTGGTGAAAATATTGAATTAACTATTGTGGATAAGCCTAATGGTAACGAAAAATCTATAAAATATGTAGGGTGGGATCATCTAAATGTGTTAAAATCACAAGGCACAGAAGCTGAAATTAAACAGCGACTCGAAGCACATTTAGTTAAACATTATACTTTAGGAAATATTGATTATGAATGCTTTAAACAATCAGCTGGATCAGAACAAAGAGCAAAGCAACTGGTTTCAGAACTGGATAGACCAATCTATGGCGAACAGCGAGAAGATGGCGAAAGACGAGAACTACCGCGAACAAGTAGCGAAAAAAGCAACGAACAGCGGACAGGACATTCAAGCGATATTCCAAGCGGAAGTAGCCAAAAAACAAGCGAACAAAAGCTAGAAAATAGGCTTTACCTTTACACGTCTTTTGATGATTTAAACAAGCTACAAGAGCTTAAGAAAAACGGCATTGTCAAATTTGATGCCAATCATAAAATTTGGTATGCCAACGAAAAAAATAAAGAAGACGTTAAACAATGGTTATCACGTCCCAACATTCCAACACCTGAAGAAGATTTAGCAAATTTTTTTAGGGCAAAAGGCATTATTGTTGAACAAGGACATCCAAAATTTGACGGCAAAACGCATCGATTGGGTAATGATGGATCAAAAGAAAAAAATGTCATGTATCAAGCATACGCTAATCCTAACGGCATCCCATTTGCTCGTATTACGAATTTTGCAAGAGATAATACGCCTGAAAATTGGCAATATCCTACAACCTATCTCAACGCCTTAAAAAATATCGAAGCCGTAGAACGTGCTAAAGGCAATACAGTTACGCATAATAATAACCCTACCCTTGCACCACAGCAACAGCCAGTATCTATACCAACAGCAACAGTACCGCAACAGCCTACACCAGCTGAAGCAAACAAACAGGCTAAAGTTCAAGCTGATAGGATGGCTGAAATTAGCAAGGCGATTGTTGCTATTAGTGTTGCACCAACCAAAAACGCCTATCTAGACAAAAAACAAGTTACTGCAAATAATGTTGTGCTTAGTGTACCTGACAGCAGTAAACTACCTGAAAACTTAAAAGATCATGTGATGATTGCTGACACATTCAAACAAGCAATGTTTTACCGTGCAAATAATCCTGATAAGCTCATTTTGCAACGTGGTAACTTGGTGATACCGCAATATGACAAACACGGTGAATTAAGGGCGTTTGAAACGATTGCATACACTGGCGGAAAATATGCTTTAGGACAAGGAGCGGATAAAAATGGTTTAATGACTACACTAGGTAACTTGGAAAATGGCAAACCTATCATTGTCACGGAGGGTTATGCTACAGGGGCAACATTGCACGAACATACCAACACCAACAAACCTGCCGTGGTGGTTGCTTTTGGTCGTGGTGGCTTGCTCGATGTGACACAAAGCTTACGCGAAAAATACCCTGACAGCCGTATTTATATTGGAGCGGATAACGATCATCAAAAACCGTTTGAAATTAATCCATCTACAGGACAACCGAAAATTAATCAAGGTTTAGCGGATGCTGAAGCAGTAAAAGCCAATGTTGAGAACGTGCATCTATTGATACCACAATTTGAAAAGGAAGATCCAGGCAAAGACTGGAACGATATTTACATTGATAAAGGAGCTGAAGAGTTTAAACGTCAAATTGTCGAACAGCTTACCGCGATTAATCGTACAAATAACGTTGCTGTAAATATTGAAAAAGACAAAGAAAATAATCAGCAACAACCGCAGCCAGTATCTATGCCAAAAGGCACAAACTCCGAAGCCATGAAAACGGCTGTAAAAAATAATTTAGATAGCGATACGATTAAAAAGCATTATCCGAATATGCCTGATAGTAACATCCAAGCTATACAAGATTGGCGTAAACATCTAGGGGAACGGTATCAAAATGAACCAGCCAAGATAGAATTTGCTTTAGAACGACTAGAAGCAAAATTGCCTGATTATGCCAAGGGAGAAATTTTAATGCCCCAAAGTTTGAACAAGAGCAGAATAAGCAAGTCCCTGAACCTGAAAAACAACAGGCTCAAGGTCGTTAATTTTCTGTATTCTTGTCTTTTTCATCTAAATAGCGATATAGGGTAGATTTACTGATACCTACCCTTTTTGCTATTTCTATATTGTTAAGTGCTTTTTTATCTTTTTTAGGTAAATTTTTGCGTTGCTCTAACAGCTCTTCAATCTGCTGTTTTGTTGTTTCATTAAGCACACTTTTACGCCCTTTATATACGCCCCTAGCCTTTGCCCTAGCTATGCCGTCACGTTGATTTTCTTTGATCAGAGCGTGGTTAAATTCTGCTACAGCACCAAAAATATGCAAAATTAGCATATCCATAGGATTTTTATTTGTGCCGTCTATACTTAAATTTTCTTTGATTGATTTGAATACAACGCCTTTTGTGTTGAGTTGCTTAATAATTGCAAGAAGATCATCAAAATTTCGAGCAAGTCTATCCAAGCTATGAACAATCACAGTATCGCCATGCCGTACATATTCAAGCATCTTTTCGAGTTCTGGACGCTTTTTGACTGTACCAGTCATCTTATCTTCAAAAACTTTATCTAGCTTTATACCGTGTAATTGGCGTTCTGTATTCTGCTCAAAACTAGATACGCGGACATAACCAACTATTTGACATTTGCTATCTGCCGATTGTACCCAATCCACGGTTTTATCATCTTCGGTATCTTTCATAAAAATTCTCAAAAGTAAAATTTAGGCTATTATGATAAAAAATCCCAAAAAAACAATAAAACCCTATTGATACTGTATTTTATTGTTTTATAATGGTTTTTATAGTGTGTACCCTATTGGGAATTTATCAGCAACTAATGATAAAGGTATGAGATTGGCATATTTAAATAATTACATTGCATCAAGGCAAAGTCGAAATATGGATACTATAGGATGTATTGATATTGAACAGAAATATAATACTATTAAAGCATTGGATGATGTTGGTGTAAAAGAAATCATCGAAAAGGAAACATTGAAGAAAAAAAGCCAAGATGAATTAAGCCATATTGTTACGGTTATATTTTTTCTTGCCTTATTAATCTTTCCAATATTCATTGCTTATATATATGTTTTCAGAAATTAAAAAAATGGATAATATAAAGTAATGGTTTAACTATATCATTAGAATTTTTAATGATATATAATGAAAATCATGTACTGTTCAACTCAACCTACAGGGGGTTATCATGAACGCTCAATTACAAACACAAGCCTATCCGATAGATGAAAAAGAACGTCAAAGACGTTTATTAGCTTGGAATGACACTAAGGCAAATTTTGCCTTGGAAGACATTCATCCAACCGAAGACATGATTAGAATTGGATTTATGTATATCAATGGTGAAATTAGCTTTGAACAACGTGCTGAAATGATGAAAGAAAGCATATTGGGAAAACAGCATGACTGAAAAAGACATTGAATTATTAGCGTATTTTCGCAGTACAGAGCTTTCAGACAACAAAAATCTAGTGAAGCAGACTTTTGATGTACAACATCTTAAGTCTATTCATGCCTACCTATTCCAAGATAGCCAGCAAGAACGTAAAGCTGGTGAATTTCGTCCCATCATTAATGATGTGCATTCTAAAAGACGCTCAATATACCCTATTCAAAAGCCTTTTTACTATTCACCATTTCCAGCAGAAAATACAGTAAATACAACTATTTCGACTGCTACAGATAAGCTAAAATCTGCTTCCACACTGGAACAAAAAACACAGATCATCTCTAATATGTATAGTGATTTAGACTATTAACATCCATTTGTTGAAGGCAATAGTCGAACACTTAGAATTTTTTCACAGCAATTGGCATTAGAACATGGCGTAACGCTTAATTGGCAAAATACAACACTTAACAAAGATGAGCTATATAGAGCTAGGGATTTTGAAGTAGCCAGTAAAAATTTAGATATTCAGCCGACTAGCGATATTGAAGAATATATGTTAGAACAGGCTAAACGCCATCAAACTAAAGATTACATTGCATCTCAAATTAATTTATATAATGGTAGATATTTAAATCAGATTATTCACGATTGTTGCGTAAATGATACCAATATTGAAAAAAATAATTTAGATAAGGATAGTTTAAAAAATAACTATCCAAGTTTGACAGAACAGCAAATTTCTAAAATAGATTTATTTAAAAATTATTTGATGGACAAATACAGCTCCACGGAAGCACAAACTTTAGCACTTCAAAAGTTAGAGCAAAGTATTCCTGATATAGCCAATGGAAAAATTGAATTACCTGACATCACTGAACCAAGCAAAGATAAAGGGCGATAGCTATTCATTTTTTCTTTAAAGCACCGGATTGATAAGTTTTGTGCTATAGCTCGGCTACTTATACAGAAATACAAACCATGACAAATCTCATCTTCACGCACAAAACTTGCATTTGTATATTTATTAATAAGAATCATTATCATTATTATTTACATTTGTAACATTTGTTTTATAATGTACGCGTTTGTATTTTTTTGTTAATAAAATTTAGATCTTGAGAAGGAAAAGCGAATGCCTACCAAAATTGATCGTAAAAGATCCCTACTTACCGTAGTTGTTGCCACACTCATGAGCCAAGCAGCTTATGCACAGACAGAAGCCCAAGTGGGTACTGAGAAAGTGCATGACCTTGGTACAATTACCATCGTTGCTGAACAGTCAAAAAATAAAACGATTGCAAAAGAAGTGATCGATAGTGAACAATTGTCTCGCCAAATGGCATTAGATAACAAAGACATTATCCGCTATCAAACAGGTGTAACGGTTGTTGAAGCAGGGCGTTTTGGTCATAGCGGTTATGCTATTCGTGGTGTAGATGAAAACCGTGTGGCGATCACTGTCGATGGCTTACATCAGGCTGAAACATTAAGCTCACAAGGATTCAAAGAATTATTTGAAGGCTATGGCAATTTTAATAACACACGTAATGGTGTTGAAGTCGAACATCTTAAACGTGCAACCATCAATAAAGGGGCAGATTCTGTCATCTCTGGTAGTGGTGCATTAGGTGGCTCGGTTGCTTTTGAAAGTAAAGATGCAAGCGATTTATTGACAGATAAAGATTATCACATTGGCTACAAAACGGGTTATTCGACTGCGGACAACCAGAAATTCCAATCTATTTCTTTGGCAGGTCAATACAAATGGCTAGATGCCATGATTATACATACTCGACGTAATGGACACGAAACGGAAAACTTCGGCTATAAAAATTATGATGATTATGTACAAGGTCGTGAGAGAGAAAAAGCCGATCCTTATCGTAAAAAACTCAATAGCACTTTGATGAAGTTATCGCTGTCTCCGAATGAAGACAATAAATTGACCTTGACGGCGGATATGTATGAAACGTCATCTAGAGGGCATGATTTTTCTTATACCTTACAGCCAAACACGCAGTGGCGTACGTATGATGAGCTTGAATTGCGACATACAGGTGATAGCGTCAAGCGTAATAACTATATGCTCAATTTTGAAAATTCATCATCAAACTTGTTCTATGACAGTGTAAAAGTAGGATTTTCTAACCAAAATATCAGAATGCGTGCCAGAACAGATGATTATTGTGATGGTCATGAAAAATGTCCGTCTGCACAAAATCCTTTGGGTATGAAATATAACTCAGATAATAAATTGGTCGGTAATGATAATAAGCCAGCAGTTTATGTCGATACTACAAATGTTAAAGCAGCTAGTGATGATTACATTACTGTTGAAGTAGGGGTTGTTCCGTATGACCCTAAAATACATCCCGATCATTTTCGTTGGAGAAGAGTTAAACCTGAGCTGATTGATACTAAACTTTATCAAATTCCTGAATCATTTAGCTGTGCAAATGACAGCAGGATTAGAACAGTTAAGCCAAATGATACTTCGCCATGTGAATTGTATGTACAACCAGTAAAGCAACAGGTTACGCTCGAAAAGACATTTACAATCAGTGGTACTAAGCACGATCTGTTAGCAAATACCAATATTATTGGTGATGATCAAATGCTTAGAACAAATACGCCTATCGTATTAAGCTGTGCTGCGATCAATTGTAACAAAAACGAAATCATGGGATTTGATCCAAAAACAGGCAATCCAGTTGCTGTAAAATTTGAAGTCTTTGAGCGTAATGGGCAAAAATTTGCTAAGACAGAAAAACAAAATGCCAGTCAGTTGGATGCTCCTGTGATTTTTGTCCCAGGTAAACCAGGTTATAACGACAATATTTGGAGTCAGCGTGATTTAGTTACCAAGACCAAACAAGCCAATATTGATTTTACCAAATCATTCGATCTCGGTAGTACAGCACATCAGTTAAAATATGGTGCTTTATGGTCACGTACTGACAAGCACATGATTAATGAAACAGGCAGTAATGCAATCAATACACAATGGTGGGCAGTGCATCCAAACGATTGCTCTGCTAATGTGGGTAATGTTGATCGTTATAATGCGTTGTGCAATAACAGTAATGTTTATTCTTTCTTGATTCCTGTTCGTGCAAATGCTCATGCCTTGTATCTTAATGACAAAGTCAGCTTTAACGATAAATTTAGTCTAAATTGGGCTTATCGTTACGACAGTATTAAGTATCAGCCAAAATATCAAGAGGGTGTAACACCAAGAATCCCTGATGACATGGTGACTAACTTATACGTACAAGATCCTAGCTTCGATGCAACGAACTTGACATCACCTGAGAATATGGCAAAACGCACAGCAAATGCCAATGCCAATATTGCTCAAATCGCACAACCGAAAAGCTATTCAGCACATTCTTATGCATTGGGTACAAATTATGATGTTAATGATTGGTTAAATCTACAAGCACGTTATAGCAAAGCATTTAGAGCGCCAACAGGTGAAGAAATTTACTTTACTTTCAAACATCCTGATTTCTCAATCTTGCCAAATCGTGACTTAAAAGCAGAAGATGCCAAGACCAAAGAGCTTGCCTTTACTTTGCATAACCAATTGGGCTTTATTACAACTAGCGTATTCCAAACCAATTATCGTGATTTTATTGACTTAGAATATCGTGGTGGTAAGCAGCTACAAGGGCATTCGATGCTACGTCCATTCCAAACTTACCAAAACGTAAACCGTCAAAATGCGACAGTGAAAGGTTTGGAAATTAATTCTCGTCTAGAGTTGGCATCATTATCACCTGCCTTGGAAGGATTGCATTTGACTTACAAAAATACGATGCAAAAAGGACGTGTCAATGGCAATATGCCAATGAACGCCATCCAACCACGCACAGCAGTTTATGGTCTAGGTTATGATCATCCGAGTGAAAAATTTGGTGCGGATCTGTATATTACTGATGTTGCAGCCAAAAAAGCACAAGATACATATAATATGTTCCATAAAGAAGAAGGTGCAAAAGATACTTTTGTAAAATGGCGTAGTAGTGATTATACCGTGTTGGATTTGACAGGGTATGTAAAACTAGGCAATCATTCAACATTGAAAGCAGGTGTATATAACTTGTTAAATAACAAATATTTAACTTGGGATTCTGCACGTTCTATTCGCTCGTTTGGTACAAGTAATATGATCAACCGTGAAACAGGTGCAGGCATTCAACGCTTCTATGCACCAGAACGTAACTATCGTATGGCAGTAGAAGTTAAGTTCTAATCTGTACATCGTCTTTATTGCTACAGCTATTTTGTCTCAAATGACCAACAAAATAGCTGTAGCTTTTTTTTTAGCTTATCGTTAGCATAGAATCCTTATACATATGATTTAGCTGTAGTGATTTTTATGAAAATTTCAAACAAAAAAGTTGCACTTGCTTTGGCTATTGGTGCAATGTTTGTCGCATCAAATTCAATCTATGCTAAGGTATCCGAGACCAAAACGGATAGCACCAATGCGGTAAACAATCAGCATACTACATCCAAACAAAAAAAGTCTAAAACCAATAATTCAGCCCCATTAAGCGATGATACCCCACAAAATCAAACAACGGACAATGTCGCTGCAAATCATGTGGAGCAAAATGATTTCGTATCAGATGATGTATCAGGCTTGCACGAAGATAAACCGAATAGTGCAGATGATGACTCGCATACCCATGATGGTGACTTGATTGATGATATGGCTGAGCCAGTCCCTTTAGAACAAATTCGTAGTTTTATCGAAGTCTATCAAACCATCCAAAAAAATTATGTCGATGCCATTAGTCATGATGAGCTGTTTGGCTTGGCAAGCCAAGGTTTGGCGGAGCGTTTGGATCCTTATTCACGTTATTTGAATGCTGATCAATATAAACAAATTCTTGAATTTACTGAAGGTGTGTTGGCTGAGCCAAAAGTAAAACTTGAGTTTGATCCAAGTATGCAAAAATGGCGAGTAAACAATATTAACATCCTTAGCGAAGCGTATAGAAAAGGTTTACGCAACGGACAAGTTATTGAAAAGATTGGGGATAATTACTTAGATGGTTTAGAAGAGCGTAACGTACTAAGTATGTGGCGTGGTGCAATGGACAGCAAGGTAAATATTGCTGTTGCTCAAGATTCTGCATTAAAAGATTATGAATTAAAGCGTGATGGAAAAGTAGATTATGATGTTCGCCCATTTTTAACTGAAGATCAGATTTTAGTATTACCTATTCGTGCTTTTCAACAAGATACTTCTGCACAAGTACAGAGTGCAATCAAAATGTATCAAGACAAGGCACACATTCGAGGCATTTTGATTGACGTGCGTGATAATCCTGGTGGATTGTTGTCCGCAGCGGTAGATTTAGCAGATTTGTTTTTGGATCAAGGATTAATCGTAACCACTAAGAGTCGTATCGAGGCACCGCAACGCTTCCAAGCCTTGCCTAATCAATATCCAATCCATTATCCAATTGCCATTTTACAAAATCGTTATTCGGCATCGGCTTCAGAAGTCTTTGCAGCAGCATTAAAAGAACATCAACGTGCTAAAGTGATGGGTGAAAAAAGTTATGGCAAAGGTGCGGTACAAAAGTTATTTCCTTTGCAACAAGGTGCATTACAGCTGACGGTTGCACATTACTACACGCCTGATAATCATATGATCGAAGGTAAAGGCATTCAGCCTGATATTTTATTGGCAAAGCAGAAAGGGCAGAGTGCACAACAGACTTTGCAACAAGCATTAGAAATTTTTAATCAACAATTACCAAGGTAAATAACACAAATAAAAAAGCCATATCAAAGATGATATGGCTTATCGAACGATAGTAAGTCAATGACAATCATTCGTCTTCACTATCACTGTCTAGTCCGAATTTCTTCAGTCGGTAGCGAAGCGAGCGGAAAGTCATACCTAGTTTTTTTGCAGCGAGCGTTCTGTTCCAATGTGTTGAATCTAATGCTTGAATCAATAAGTTTTTCTCAATACTTGCAAGATATTCTTCTAAACCTTCTTTAGGTAGGCTTTGTTTCGGTAACATATTGGTATTTGCAGCAGATGTCATGCCTTCAGAATATGTGTGTTCTGTATTCGCAGTATCTTGCTGAGAATGATTTGAAACAGCACTAATCGTGTCGCTATCGATCTTTTTTAGACCTTGAATATGTTCTGAGGTAATCACATCGCCGTCGCACATGGTGACAGCACGTTCCATTACATTGCGTAACTCACGAACGTTGCCTTCGTAGTAGCCTGTCATCAAACTCTTGCGTGCATCGTCAGACAAATCCATTGGATCTAGTCCCCAATCTTGACAGATTTGGGTTAAGAAATGCTCTGCAAGAATAATGATATCCTGACCACGCTCACGTAAAGGCGGAATTTGGACATCAATCACGTGGATACGGAAGAATAAATCTTGACGGAATAAGCCTTCTTGCACCATTTGCTCAAGATTTTTATGTGTTGCACTTAAGATACGGATATCTAAGCTAATTTCTTGATCACCGCCGATTGGTCGGATCTTTTTCTCTTGAATTGCACGTAATAATTTAACTTGCATTGCCAAAGGTAAATCAGCGATTTCGTCTAAAAATAACGTCCCATGATTGGCAGCTTGAAAAAGTCCTACTTTATCTTGATGAGCACCAGTAAAACTGCCTTTTTTATGCCCAAAAAACTCACTTTCCATTAACTCTTGGGGAATCGCACCACAGTTTACAGGAATAAAAGGGCCCTCATTACGATTACTGAGTTGGTGGATCAAGCGTGCAACAACTTCTTTCCCCGTCCCTGATTCACCTGCAATATATACGGGAGCTTGTGAGCGTGACAGTTTGCGTAATGTACGTTTTAGGTTTTGCATCACTTCTGATTGACCGAGCAACATTTGATTTTCAATTTGTAAATCTAAATCGCTGATCGGGTTGATGCTGGTACTTAATGCTTGTTGTACTAATGCTTTGAGCTGAGTAGGCTGTATTGGTTTATTCACGAAATCAAATGCACCTGCTTTGAGTGCAGCGATTGCAATGTCCATATTGCCATAGGCACTGATCACCGCCACAGGTAACCCTGTATAATTTTGATTGATATACTGCACCAAATCTAAGCCATTGCCATCAGGTAGATTTAGATCGGTAAGACAAAAATGGAAGCTATTTTGTTGTAAGGCAATTTTGGCTTGTTGTATATTTTCTGCCATCACGCAATTAATTTGCATACGTGCCAGAGTCATCTGCATGACGATACGTAGGTCTTCTTCATCATCTACGATCAGTGCAATGGGCTGTTTCTGTGTCGTATCTCTCATAAAATTAATCCAAACACGTTTTCATTCATTATTCAATGGTAGCTCGATTATACGACAGTCGCCGTAAAAAAGCATCTATTTTGCGTCTTTGCCGCAGATACACTCAATACGGAAGCAAGCACCACCTTGGGGTTGAGAGATATAACTGAGATAAGCATAATTCGCTTCACAAAAGGTTTTGGACAAATATAGACCTAAACCTGTTCCATTCACTGCTGTACTATGAAAAGGTTCAAATAGATTGGCTCTTTGCTGATCAGGCACGCCATTTCCCTGATCAATGACATCAATAAAGACGATATCTTGTTCTTGTGTTGCCTTAATCGTGACCTTGCTTTCGGGTACTTTTTCGTGGCCATGCCGAATCGCATTGCGAATAAGATTGATCAATACTTGGCGTAATTGTGAAGGATCAAAATAAATTATAATCGAATGAGGCACTTCGAACTTCAGATATTTTTCAATATCAGACACATCATCATGCACAAATTCCGAAAGCCAAGATTTGAGATTGATTTGTATTGGCATCGTATTATATTGTTTTGACATATTTAAAGTATCTTCAATAATACCATCGATACGCTTGCATTGCCTCTGTATCATACTGGTCAGCATATTTTGTTCAGGGAGTCCATCATCAATGAGTAGCTCATTTGCTTGTGCAATTGCTGCAAGAGGGTTACGAATTTCATGTGCAATGCTGGCTGAAAGTTGCCCCAAAGAAGCAAGTTTCATTTGTTGTGCTTGTTGATTGATTTTGGCAAGGCTTTCAAAGACCAATAAAGTAAACTGGCTTTGTTGCGTCGAAATTGGACGATAACGAATCACAACACCAACGCACTGACTTTCATCAATATAATTAAAGGTGCCGTGCTTGCTGACTTTCAAATACTGATGCAATTGCATATATAATTTGCTTTGAATATCAACAAGCATCCGATGTCGATGCATCTCATATACTGGAACATGTAAAAGTTCTTGTGTACTGGCATTGACGGTAATAATTTTGCCTGTATCATCAATCACCATAAAACCAGTATCAAGCTGTTCAATAATACTCTGATTGATACTTTGTAATTTTAAGATTTCACGTCGTTGTTTTAATGCGGTAATTTCTACATGATGGAGTCTTTTTACTGCCATTTGACCGATAAAATGTGTGGTCAAAAAGACTAAAGTCAAAATTGCCGAGCTACCCAAAAAGTTAATTTTTTCACTATCAAATAGCGTAATAAAAAACTGTTGGTAAACAATCACAACAATACTGGCTAAAGTAATAAATAATGCTGAATTTTTGGGTAATAATAACGTGGCTGCCAGCACAACGATCATATATAACAGAACAATAGTAAGATTTGGCCCAGAGCTTAAAAATAATATTGTACTGATATAAATAATATCTAATAATAAATATACAAATAATTGTGTTGTAGCATATTTTCTATAATATTTAAAAACAAATAAACCAATGAAACAGAAAAATAAATAAATCGCTGAAACACAAATATAAATTAAAGGATGATGCACATCTTCAATCGTCGCAGTGCCTAACACCAGCCATTGCAAAATCGATAAACCAATGGCAATGAGTAGGCGATATTGGGTATAAGCACGACCTAAACGATAGGTGATGTTTTTTTGTTCATCAAATATCATTGCTGCATCAAGCATAGTGCGTGCCTATCCCATTTTAATATGTTTTTTAAGGTCAATCGTGTTAGAGCTTGACTAGACCATAGCGTATTGCCAGATGTGTCAGCTTAACATCACTATCCACATTGAGCTTTTCATAAATACGATAGCGATAAGTATTGATGGTTTTTACACTCACAAATAGCTTATCTGCAATTTCTTGTGCACTGACACAATTTGCCACCATCATTGCGACTTGCATTTCACGCTCAGACAATTGTTCAAAAGGTGATTCAGATTTATCAGACAATAATGAATCTGCGATTTGTTCGGCAATGTCGGCACTAAAATATTTTCCGCCTTGCATCACTTTATGAATGGCTTTGACCATTTCATCAATCGGTGCACCTTTGGTAATATAGCCGCGTGCACCTGCTTTAATCAGCATAGTCGGGTAGGGCTGTTCAGATAAACCGCTCACAGCGATGACTTTACTTTGGGGGGAAATTTGCGTTAGACGGCGAGTGGTTTCCACACCGCCAATACCTGGCATATTTACATCAAGCAATACGACATCAGGTTCATTTTGACGAATAAAAACGATGGCATCTTCACCAGAGAAGGCTTGACCAACGACTTTGATATTCGGTTGGTCGTTCAACATGCGGCAGATGCCAACACGGACGAGTTCATGGTCATCGACCACCAAGACTGAAATCACACAAACCCCCACAAAAAATACGTTTTGTTACATTCCGCAAAGAATACTTGCAATTAAGACATGATTTTAGCGATTTAATGGTGTAAGCTCAAGCCAATATATTCCAGCAATACTAATAGATTGATGCAAATGCGGTTTCATTACTATTAGTTGAACAAATTTAACCCAATAGGATGAGATAGCGATGAACTTAGCATCAATCAAGGCGTCTAAAAAATTCTTAGTCGCAAGCAGTGTTTTTGCATTAAATATGATGTGTGCAGCAGTAGCTTTTGCAAATTATGGATCGGGTAGTATTGCTTGGTCTGATGACGAAGCGACTCGCCAAGTGATCCAATCTACTCAACCATTAAGAGCAGAAGTTAGCCGCAGAGAAACTACCCTAGCATTTAACAACAATGGCGTGGTTGCGTCAAATTATAATAACTCAGGTTTTAATAATAACTATTCTGCGTATGAGCCTACGGTCAACGCACGTGCCGCGATTGTAATGGATGCACAAACAGGCGAAATTTTATTCAGTAAAAACACCGGTACGTCTTTACCTATTGCATCGATTACCAAATTAATGACTGCCGTGGTCACTGCTGATGCACGTTTAGATATGTCAGAACGCATCATGTTAGAACCAATCGACTTCGCTGGTGCAGGCGGTAAAAACTCAAGCTCAACCTTACGTGCGGGTGATGTGATGAATCGTGCTGAGCTATTGTTGGCAGCATTGATGAAATCAGAAAACCCAGCAGCTGCAGCATTAGCACGCACTTACCCAGGTGGTCGTGGTGCATTTGTTGCACAAATGAATGCCAAAGCACGTCAATTGGGTATGACATCTACACGTTATGTTGAATCTACAGGTCTTGACCCACAAAATATGGCATCAGCACGTGACTTGGCATTATTGGTCAGTGCGGCATCACAATATGGCTTAATTCGCCAATTCTCAACTACACCGAATTATGATTTTAATATCGGTCGTAGCGTGTCTTCTCGTAATACCAATGCTTTGGTCAGAGCAGGTTCGTGGAACATTGGTTTGTCGAAAACAGGTTATATCCGTGAATCAGGTCGTTGTGTAGTCATGGAAGCAACTGTAAATAATCGCCCAGCGGTAGTTGTATTATTGGGTGCTAGTGATACAGCCGCGCGTAATAGCGATGCAGAAAGCCTGTTATCTTGGTTAAGTGCTAGAAACCGTGCTATCTAATTCTTCGTGAATAAAAAGAACCTTCGGGTTCTTTTTTTATGTGCTAAGTTGTATTGATTGGCTTTTCATCTAAAATAATCATAAAATACGATAAAATAATCTAAAAAAACGCTCATGTATTGGGCTAAAGCATATACTTCTGCTGTTTACTTAATTATAAATTTTAACCTACACTTGGTTACATTAATTTTAAGATTCATTAAAAATTTCTACTATATCTGAGAGTCAGGTGAAAGTAGAGCCTTGCAATGATGAATGAAGAAGGGAAAAGGAGTGTAGTAAATGCATAACAGCGTAAAATCCGAAGATTATTTGGATACCCCACCGCCTAAAAAGCAAAAGTTTTATCAACATCTTTATGTGCAAGTGATCTTTGCCATTATTTTGGGTATTTTAATTGGTCATTTTCAACCAAAGTTGGGTGCAGATTTAAAACCAATTGGTGATGCTTTCATCAAATTAGTCAAAATGATCATCACACCAGTGATTTTCTTGACTGTAGTAACGGGCATTGCAGGCATGACCAACATGAAAAGTGTTGGACGTGTAACAGGCAAAGCCATGTTGTACTTTTTTACCTTTTCTAGCTTAGCACTTGTCATTGGTATGATTGTTGCCAACGTGGTTAAACCCGGTGCAGGCTTAAATGTTGATGTGGCAAATTTAGTCGCGACCAAAGGTAAGGATGTGGCGAAAGTCGGTGAGTTTGTTGATAAATCACATGACATGACGATTACTGACTTTTTAATGAACATCATTCCAGATACGTTATTAAGCCCATTTGTATCAGGACAAATCTTACAAGTATTATTTGTGGCAGTGTTATTTGGTATTGCTTTGGCAAAATCAGGTGAATTAGGTCGTCCAATTCTACACTTTTTGCAAAACCTAACCAATCCAGTATTTGAGTTAGTGACCATATTGATGCGTTTTGCACCGATTGGTGCTTTTGGTGCGATGGCATTTACCATTGGTAAATACGGTATTAGCTCATTAGCGTCGTTAATTTTCTTGGTTGCAACGTTCTATGTGACAGCTTTGCTATTCGTTTTGATCGTATTGGGTGCGGTAGCACGTTATAACGGCTTTTCGATTATGGCATTGATTCGTTATATCAAAGAAGAATTATGGTTAGTATTAGGCACCAGTTCATCCGAAGCAGCTTTGCCATCATTGATGCGTAAAATGGAAAAGGCAGGTTGTGAAAAATCGGTCGTTGGTTTAGTGATTCCTACAGGTTATTCATTCAACCTTGATGGTACCAATATTTATATGACCATGGCGGCATTGTTTATCGCTCAAGCCTGTAATATTGATTTAAGTTTAACAGAGCAGATTAGCTTACTTTTGGTGGCGATGATTAGTTCCAAAGGTGCAGCAGGGGTAACGGGTGCTGGCTTTATTACCTTGGCAGCGACATTATCTGTGGTACCAAGTATTCCAGTTGAAGCGATGGCATTGATTTTGGGTATTGACCGTTTTATGTCAGAATGTCGTGCCTTGACCAATTTGGTGGGTAATGCTTGTGCAACGGTAGTGGTAGCGCGTTGGGATAAGGCTTTAGATAAACAGCAATTTGACGCAGTAGTGATGAATAAATCTGCTGAGGTTTGATGGTTTAGGCTTAATGGTTTAATTTGACCAAAAAGATAGTTCACTGCGGTGGACTATTTTTTATTTTAACGTTTCTTTATAAAATTTGTTAGAATCAAAATGCTTAATTATTGTGACTATTCATCATGCAAAGTTTTTATTTTTATCGTCATCAGCAACATAAAATCTTATTGACTGACCAAGTACAACCTGAGCTGAGTGATGATTTTTTATTTGTTTGGCAAATTTATTCTCCACAAGAATTGCATGATATTTACGCTTGGCAAAAACATATCCAACAACAAACTGGCGTATTTATCCACGAGTTTCATTGTAAAGATTTTGCCAATCTTGCCCATCCTTGTCATTTTGAAAATACCGATGATTATGATGTATTGATTTATCGTAAATTGTTGAATGGTGAAGATGAGTTACAAGCCAGCCAACAACAAAGCCAGCAACACAGACAAAATCATAATCGATTACATCAAGCTGATGTTACAGGAGATATTGATGAATTATTAACAACGCCGATGGGTTTTTGTTTAGCAGATAAGGCGTTAATTACAATCATTGAACCATATAATCAAATTTGGCATAACTATATTCACCGCTTAGAACAATGTATTGCACAACAAGCGGATAGCAATCAAATTACCGCAAAACCAATTCGTTTACCCAGTTCATCATTAGATTTATTACTACGCTTGATGAGTATCGTAAGTGATAAATATTTGGACGTGCGAACGCCTTTGACGCAACGTGCTAGTTATTGGCAAATGGCGTTGCTACAAAGCACCAAAAAATTTACCCAATGGCAAGATTTGTTCCAACAAACCATTGTTTTACAACATATTGAAAATCTGTGTGAAGAACAAATCGATATTTTCGAATCGCTCAAACTTGCCATCAGTGAAGGGCAGATATCGGGTCTATCGCAACAAGTGAATTTAAGTAAAAATGCCCTGATTCGAGTAAGAGATATTATTAGTCATATTGAGCGTATTCAACAACATATCAACCGTCTCAATCAAGTGATGAAATCTGCCATCGATTTGCATTTTTCCGCAATTGCCAATCAAACCAATGAAAATATGCGGATTTTGGCGATTATTACGGTGATTTTCTTGCCTTTGACTTTGCTTACTGGATTATATGGGATGAATTTTCAAGTCATGCCGGGGGCGGATAATCCAAATGGCTTTTGGCTGATGCTTGGGGCAATGTTTTTAAGTACTATTGTTCTGATGTATTTGTTTAGAAGGCAAAGATTGATGGGAACAAGCCAATATAGTATCGTGGAATTATTATCTAGTGATGATGATATTTTTGATTTGAAAAAATTGCGTTAATTGCAAAACACCCTATTTAAAAAATAGGGTGTTTTTCAGCAAACTTAATGCACTCTTTGCCCAAACAACGCCAAGGCTTGTTCAGCAGTAAAACTATAACGTTGATTGCAAAATTGACAATCCATCTCGATTGGATTCTGCTCCATCAATGTATCATGTACCGCTTGCTCACCGATTTGTAATAAAGCATTCTCACAACGCTCACGCGAACAAGTACAACCAAACTGTAACGCTTCCGCCTCAGGTAATCGCAATTCTTCTTCATGATACAAACGATACAAAATCTCATTACTATCCAAATCGGTCAATTCATGGGCTTTGAGCGTATCAGCAAGCATCCGCAAGCGTGGCCATAAATCTTCATCGATATGCTGTTGTTCTTCTGCGGTGCGTGGCAACAATTGCAATAACAAACCACCTGCACGCTGCGTATTCGTCGCCAAAACAATATGCGTTGGAATTTGTGCCGATAGGTCATAATATTGCATCAAGCATTTCGCCAAGGTGTCATGTTCAAGCGGGATAATACCTTGGTAACGTTCACCAAAAGTCGGCTCAATATTAATAAACAATACGCCACCCTGCAGGCTTTTTAGTGCAGTGCTGCTGTCTGTTGCATGGTTAAATTGTTCGCTTGGGTTAAATTCAGCCAAAGCACGCAAGTCACCATCTTGGTTGCATTCTGCCATCGCCCAACGCAGATCACCACTGCTTTGGATTTGTAGGCTAATGCGTCCATCAATTTTCATGGTACTTGCGAGCAAGCTAGTCGCCACCAGCATTTCGCCGAGCAAAATTTGAATTGCTTGTGGATAGTCACGTTGCTTCAGAATAGTGTTAAGCGTTTGTTCGAGCTGAACCACTTCACCACGTACGGGTTGTTCGTGAATGTAAAAGCGTTGTCGAACATCATTAAAGTCGTTCATGGTTTATCTCCAGTATGTGGATGATAATGGCGTCAATTTGCGAAATATCAAGTACTGATTCATGTACGTTTTAACGCTGGGTATGTTGCTCAAAATCATTTGAAAAAATCTGAATACCTTTGAGTAATAATGGTGTAATAAACATAGATAAGACGATAACTAGGCTTAATACGCTCATCATCTCAGGGGCAATCAACTGTTGGCTATAAATTAAAAATAATATAATAAAAGCAAATTCACCAGATTGTGTGTTTAATATTGAGGCTTGAAAAAGATTCTGCGTATGGTATTTACGTATAGAATAAATCACGATAGAAAATAATAATTTAATGACGATTAAAGACACTAGCATATCAGTAATATGCCATGGATAATGCGTGATGCTCGAAAAATCAATATAAAGACCAAAAGAGGTAAACAATGCAGACAATAAAATACCCTGAAATGGTGCAATACTTTGTGCAATATCTGCTCTAAACTCTGCATCTGCCATCACAATACCTGCTGCCAAAGCCGCAATTGCTGGACTCAGCATAAAATATTGACTAAACAATAAGCCACAGATAATGACCAAAAAGGTTAAACCGACCCAAAGCGTATTGGCGTGTGGATACTTGGTTTTTTCAATCCATTTCACAATGTAAATTCTTAATAAGAATAACCCTGATATTAAGGTCAAAGTAATGGCAATATATGCTAATAAACCTAAAACAGAAAAATGCTGAGCAAATAAAGGCAATAGAGCAATTAAAAATACGGCGATACAATAATGTACTTTATAATCATTAAATAAATCATAAGAAGTAATCAAATCTTTGATATGTGATTTTGAGAGTAATTGTTTAATCAACATATTTGATGGTATTACAAAAGCAAAACCGAGCAATACAGATACTTTCCAATTTAATTCAAATACCAAATAAAATAGCCCAGTGGTAATAATACCCATGATAATCACATGTGCAATATCAATACGATCAAACTCTTTACGGGTCTGCCACATTCTTTGTGGACGTAATTGCAAACCGAGTATAAACATAAATGCCAATACTGCAATATAGCTTATCTCGTCAATCCAATTACGCTCAGCGAATTGTGGAAAATAGCGAATAATTTGCCCAGTGATCAAACCACTTAAGATATAACCTAATAGCGTAGGCAAGCCAAACCGACGTCCCAAAGGAATGATGGTCAAGATAAGTACTAAGGTGATACATAGTTGTACGAGCAAAGGCATAGCGGTATCTGCACCGTATTGAAATTACAGAAAAATCGAGCATCAATATAGCATAAAATTAGTAGGTTTTATGCGAAATGAGTTGAAAATTAGTGCCTTGTTAGATAAAAATTAGCTGAGATCTTGTGGATCAATATCAATGGTTAAACGCAAATCATGCTGTCGTGATTGTTTAAAAAATTGTTGCCACCAAGCAGTCATGATTTTTTGTAATGTGCTACGATTTTGGCTAAAAATTAATAGATTGGCACGATAATAGCCTGCACGTTTACTCATCGGTGCAGAGACAGGCCCCCAAAAGTCTAAGTCAAAATTTGCAATTTGCGGTTTATATTGCATCAATTGTTGCTGTGCTTGTTGTAATACACTTTGACTATACTGCTCATCACGACTTTCAGCACGAATTAACACTGCATAGCGATACGGCGGTAAATGAGCTGCTTGACGTTCTGCCGAAGCCGTTTGGGCAAAGTAGGCATAACCATGCTGTAATAGGTCTTGCAATAATGGATGCTCAGGACGTAAGCTTTGCAATAACACATGACCATGGATTTTACCCCGTCCCGCACGTCCTGCCACTTGTATCGTCAGCTGTGCCGTGCGTTCCATAGCACGAAAATCACTACTAAATAATCCTGCATCAATATTCAAAATACTCACCAAGCTGACAAAGGGGAAATGATGCCCTTTTGCAAGCATTTGCGTGCCCAAAAAAATCACGGGTTTGGCGATGTGGGCGTGCTGATAAATCTGTTGCCAATCTTGTGCCTTAGTCGTGGTATCTCTATCGACACGAATAATTGGAAAATCACTAAAATGCTGTTGCAAGCTTTCTTCTAGCCGTGCTGTACCTTGTCCGATGGTTTTTAAGGTAGGTGATTGACAGCTCGGGCAGACTTGAGGAATGGCTTGTTGATTGCCACAATGATGGCATTTTAATTTGGCAAAAGGTTGATAATGCACGGTAAAATGGGCATCACAATGCGGACAGTCAGCTTGCCAGCCACAGCTTTCACACATCAATACAGGGGCATAACCACGACGATTGATAAATAATAATACTTGATGTCCAAGTGTGAGTTGTTCTTGGGTTTGTTTGATTAAACGTGTAGCAATGCCGTCTTGTTTTGGCTCAATGCGTAAATCCAGCACTTCAAAACTTGGCGGTTTGGCATCGCCTGCACGTTGATTTAAAGTGAGATGCTGTAATTTGCCTTGTTGTACCAGTGCCAAACTTTCAAAACTCGGTGTTGCTGAACCTAAAATAATTGGACATTGCTGTTTAAATGCACGGTATAAGGCAACATCTCGAGCATGGTAACGGAAATGGTCTTGTTGTTTATAAGACAAGTCATGTTCTTCATCAAGAATAATCAGCCCTAAACGTGGTAAAGGGCAAAATATCGCTAGACGTGTACCCAAAATAATACTGGCTTGCCCAGTTTGGGCTTTTTGCCATGCTTTGAGCCGTGCAGCATCGCCCAATCCCGAATGCAATGCCACGATTTCAGTACGAAAACGTGCTTTAAAACGTTCAATACTTTGCGGTGTTAAGCCAATCTCAGGAACCAGTAATAACACTTGTTTGCCTTGTTCCAGTACCTGTTGCATGACTTGCAAATAGACTTCAGTTTTGCCACTGCCAGTGATGCCATCGAGTAAAAAACCTTGATAATGGTCTAAATTTTCAGTGATTTTATCAATGGCGATTTGCTGTTGGGCATTGGCTTGTAAGGGCAATTGTGCAAGTGTGACAGGTGTTGGGCTAAAATCAATTTCTTCAACGTACTGTTCAACCAAGCCTAATTCAGCCAATTTTTTTAGCTGTGCTGTGGTCACACCAGAGAGATTAAGAATGGTTTCCGATGTGCCTTTATGATGAATTTGCACGGCTTTTAAGGCACGACCTAGTGCTGTACTGGCTTTGGGCATTCGCTCGGCAAGCTGTTCGTCATCTGCATCAATGGCTAAAGCGCGCCAATGATAAGACAAGATATGATAAGGTCGCCCTTGTTTTAGGCTTTTGGGTAAAGTGGATAAAATCACTTCACCAACAGGGGCTTGATAATAATTGGCTGCCCATTGTAAAAGATTCAGACATAAATCATCCAAAATCGCAGGTTCTTTAAAGACTTTCAGCACAGATTTCAGTTGATAAGGATAATTGGCAGGCTCACTGGCATCTATTTTTTTCACCACAATACCGATGACTTCTTTGTTCATCAATGGCACACGCACTCTCGCCCCGACAGTGGCTTGGGCATATTGCTCGGCATCAACGATATAATCCAGCAGGTCAAAAATATGCACTGCCACCGCAACACTTAAGCGATAAGGATAAGTTGTGGTGACAAGTTCAGACATGTGATTTTCCTATGGATGATTGTTTTTATTGCGGTTTTAGCCATTCAAAAAAAGTGATTTATCTTCCCATTTTAATTTTCCATCTAAAAGAAAAATCCCCCTCCCTGTGGGAGGGGCTAGGGGAGGGTATCAGATTGCTTTATGGATTGGGTCGGGTATCACTCCACTTAACGTCTTTTCTTAAAGCTTAAATCCACCACTTTCGGTCTAAAATATAGACCCAAAAGCAATAACAAAGCACTAAATACTAAAATTGGCACATCCCCCAATTTGCTATACAAAGTTTGCCCTTGATAGCTTGGTAAATCCGCACGCAATACGCCTTCAACATCCATTGGCAAGCTGTGTACGATTTTACCCTGTTCATTGATGATTGCGGTGACCCCTGTGTTTGTGCCACGGATAATCCAACGTCCATTTTCTTTGGCACGCATCTGTACCATTTGTAAATGTTGCCACGGGCCGGCACTGCCTTTAAACCATGCATCATTAGAAATGGTAATCAAAAAATCACTATTTTGTGCATTTTGTCGAGTCAGATTCGGATAAGCCACTTCATAACAAATCGCCGCTGATAAGGCACGTTGTTTGATATTCAAGTGACTTTGCTGCGTATCGCCGGCACTAAAATTACCACCAGTGATATCTTCTTGCAAAGCTGGTAATAACCAACTTAACAAACCCGATAAAGGAATATATTCACCAAAAGGTACTAAACGTTGCTTGAAATATAAGCCATTCTCGCCACCATTTGCCATGATTGCGTTATAAAATAATGGCTGTGTTGGCGATGAGTTTTTTTCATCAAAATAAGGAATGCCACTAATCCACACACTGCCCGATGCTTTAGCATGCTGACTGAGTTCATTGATAAATGGCTGTGCTTGGGTTTGTAATAATGGAATCGCCGCTTCAGGCCATACCACCAAATCACGCCCCCATTCATTTTGGCTCAAGCGACTATAAATATTTAAGGTTTCAAAACGGTATTGCTCTTGCCATTTTAAGTCTTGAGAAATATTGCCTTGTACCAAAGAAACGCTCAATGGTGCTTCATTCTTGGCTGTCGTCCATGTGACTGATTTTAATGCAAAAGCACCGATTAATACCAAAGCAATCGGAATAAGCCAAAAGCGTTTGCCACGCAAGATTTCAATTATGCCTGTAGCAATCAAAATTGCCATAAAAGACACGGCATATACACCCAAAGCAGGTGCATAATTATCCAAGCCGTATTCGGTAAAAGCATAGCCGACAAATAACCAAGGAAAACCAGTAAACAACCACGTTTTTAGCCATTCAAACGCTACCCAAAGCGGTGCAAAGGTCAAAGGTGTTTCGGGGAAAAAGCGTCGATATGCCCATGTCTGAACGGCAGTAAATGCGCCCATGGTGACGGCAAGTAAGGCAATCAAAAATACCGCAATTGGTGCAGCGATATTGCCATAGAAATGGATCGCAGGATATAGCCAAAATGCTCCAGTAAACCACAAGCCAAAACCATAACTCCAACCAATCCATAAAGTATGACGGCTAGAACGCTTGTACAAACACAAATACAATAAAGCAGGGGATAATAAGGCAATCCACCATTGATGATACGGTGCAAGGCTCAAAGGGAACATTAAGCCCGCAATCAATGCTAATAGCATAATCAGCTTGAGTGAAAGCGTGGCTGAGCTTGCTTGTTGCCAAAATGCGACAGCAGATGTATTGGTCGTGACACTCATAGTTTTTTGGCTTCAATCAATTGAATACTGCGTGCATCAGCTTCGATAATTTGAAAACGCCAACCATCTAGCTCAACACTTTGCCCTACCAAGTCACTCACCAAACCAAGCTCTTGTAAAATCAAACCTGCCATCGTCTCCACTTCATCATCTGAAAAATGGCTATTAAACTGTTCATTAAAGAACTCAATCGGTGTCAAGGCTTGCACAATCCAAGTATTGTCACTGCCATCCAAAGGCTTAATCCATGAAGCTTGTTGGTCGCCATCATCGTGCTCATCTTCGATTTCACCAACGATTTCTTCCAAAATATCTTCCAAAGTAACAATGCCTGAAGTGGTACCATGCTCATCTACCACAATCGCCAAATGCGTCTGTGTAGTACGTAACATCCGCAATACTTGATCCGATCTGGCACTTTCAGGTACAAATAAAGGCTGACGCATCAGCGTGGCAATATCGACTTTTTGGCTATTGAGCTGTGGTGTGTTCAAATGCGTTAAAAACGGCAATAAATCTTTTGCCAACAAAACACCAACCACAGTATCATTTTGTTCCGCAGAAAATACTGGAAAGCGAGAATGTGCAGACTCAATCAATGCCTGCAAAATATCTAATAATTCATCATCTTCTCTAAGACTAACCAACGCTGTACGCGGCGTCATGACCTCACGAATCTTAGTGGCTGGCAAATCCAGTACACCTTCAAGCATGGCAACCGTATCATCTTCTAAAAATTGGCGTGACTCTTGTACCAGTTTTAATAATTCATCTCGGGTTTCGGGTGCGGTGTGCAACCATTTACGTAAACCACGTTTCCAAGAAGGGCTATTATCATCGTGCATAAGTGTATTTTTTCCGAAAAATATGGCGAGATTATACCATAAACATAGAGAATCACTATCATAGCGAAAACCAAGCACTTATGCATCATGGCATAAGTTGCAAAAGGTAAATATCAGCTAGATGAGAAGATTAAATAGATCTAATTTTTGAGATAACCAGTTAAAAATAGTAACTCAAAATGATACGCCAAATTGCCAGTGACCTTTATCAGATTTGAGTATAATAAGCGTATCTATTATGAATATGATGAAACTTAAAAGGCAGAAATGACAGTCTATGGTTGCAACACCATCAATGGTTCAGCATACCAATTTTCTAATAAAATACTGGCTGCAATACTGTCAGCAGCAATTTTTTTTGCCATGCCTTGAGCTTGATAATCATCTAAGCGATCTCGGGCTTCGCGTGTACTCAGTCGCTCATCTACCATAAACGTGGCAATATTGCCTTGATGACGCAAGCGACGAGCAAATTTTCTTGCTCGCAATGATAATTCAGATTCGCTGTCATCCATATTTAAGGGTAAACCGACTAAAAATAAATCAGGTTGCCATGTGTGAATAATTTTAAATAAATTTTCCCAATGTGGAATACCGTCTTGCATTGGAAAAAGAGCTAAAGCTTGGCTGCTGTGAATGGATTTTTGTCCTACAGCAACGCCCATTTTTTGTGTACCAAAATCGAATGCCATCACGGTAAGGTGACCTTGATTTTGCCCAGTTTTTTCCAAAACTTTATTGATATCAAATTGCATTAGGCACGCCCAACATCTTCGCTAAACCAAGCAGGTTGAATACCTAATTTTTTGCAAGCGGCTTGCCAACGTGCTTCATAAGGCAGGTTAAAAATCAAATCCATATCCGCATCGCAAATCAACCAATCGCCACGACTGATTTCTTGTTCTAATTGATTTTCACTCCAGCCAGCAAAACCCAAGGCGATTTGATAATTATTGACACCATTTTGTGCAATCGCATCCAAAATATCTTTGCTGGTGGTGATACAGATATTCTCGCCAATCGCAATGGAAGAACTCCATGTTGGCTGTCCAGTATGTAATACAAATCCAGCTTCAGGGCGTACAGGTCCACCACTTAATACAGCATGTGGATTGACATGGTCAGCATCAATATCCAAATCATTCAATAACTCACGAATTTGGATATCTACAATACGATTGATCACCAAACCTTGAGCACCTTGTGCATCATGGCGTGCGATATAAATTACTGTTTCAGTAAAAAAATCATTGTCCAAATTGGGTGATGCCACCAAGCAACGATTTTTTAAAGCATTTTTCAAAACAATTATCCTATCTTTTCATGGCTAGATTGTAGCACAAAAAATTAGCATTTATCTCTAGAAGCATTACAGTCGAGTTTAATCAATTTGAAAATTTCAAATTTCTCAATTGTTGAGCATGTTGTAATGTGGTTTCATTAATTTCCACACCACCTGACATACGCGCCAATTCTAAGATACGTTGTTGCTCATCAAGGTCGATAATGGTACTGCTGGCTGGATCAGTTTGCTGTTTTTGTACCAATAAATGTTGATCTGATTGGGCTGCGACTTGTGCTTGATGCGTAATACATAAAATTTGTACATGCGTTGCCAAATTCGACAATAAACGTCCAACAATCTCTGCTGTGCCACCACTAATACCGACATCAATTTCATCAAAAACAAGTACTTCGGCTTCAGCTTTTGTGGCGTTCATGACTTGCATTACCAAAGCAATACGTGATAATTCACCGCCCGATGCAACACGTGCCAGAGGTTGCGGTGGAATACCTTTGTTTGCAGAAAATAGCAATTGAATCGATGATAAGCCATCTGCATCAGGCTTTTCCAAAGGCTCAAAATGGAACTCAAAATATGCTTCAGGCAAGGCAAGCGGTTTAACTTGTGCAGTTAAAGTCCGTGCAACATCAATCGCAACCTGTTGGCGTGTTTGATTTAATTCTTCTGCCAAATCAAAATAATGCTGTTTGGCAAGCTGTACTTGTTCGGCAAGCTGTTCAGGATTGCTGAGTAAATCGAGCTGTGCCAATTGACTTTGCCAATTTTCATATTCTTTAATCAATTCATGAGGTTGTACACGATATTTGCGTGCCAAACGATGGAATTGTTCCAATTGTCCATCTAACTCTTGCATACGCTCAGGGTCAAAACTTTGCTTATCAACAAATTGGCGTAAGTGAGCAGTAGCATCATCAAGTTCGCTTTGTGCGTTAAGCAAGTTTTGATAAACCGCTTCAAGCTGTGGGCTGCGGCTAGCATGATTTTCTGCACGGCGTAATATGCTATTTAATTCGGACAAGATGGTTTGTTCACCTTCATCTAAACCGTACAACATGGCTTGGCAATCTTGCATGATGCTTTCGTGTTGGCTAAGTAGATCATATTCTTGTTCAATTTGACCGTATTGACAGTTCAGCAAAGGTTCAACATCTTCGCTTTGTTGTTGTAATAATTCAATTTTTGCCAAACGTGAATGCTGTTCGTCCAAAGCGGTTTGATATTGACGTGCTTGCTTTTGCCAATCATGATAAGCGTGTTTGACTGCCAAGGCTTGTGGCTGCAAACCCGCATAAATGTCTAACCAGCGTTTTGGATAAGGTGGATCCAGTAATTGTTGTTGGCTATGTTGGCTATATAATAATACCAATAAACGCCCTAAGGTTTTAAGCTCAGCCATGCTGGTGGCACGACCATTAATCCATGCCTTGCTACGTCCATTAGCAAAAATTACTCGACGGATTAAAATTTCACCACTTTCATCAACCAATTCATGCTCATTGAGCCAATCACTTTCAGGGCTATTTTCTTGGTAGCTAAATGTAGCGGTGACTTCGGCTTTTTCTTGTCCATAACGTACCTGTGTGGCATCGCTACGTTCACCCAAACACATAGATAATGCGTCTAATAATAAAGATTTACCTGCACCTGTTTCGCCAGTCAGCACGTTAAAGCCTGTTTCGATATCTAGGCTAAGATGCTCGGCAAGTGCAAAATGATGTAAAGAAATACTGGTTAACATAGACCATCACAATCAGTGTATAATTTGTTGCTATTATTGATGCATTGCAATAAATAAACAAGGATATCACGCTAAAAATAATAAAAATGAACGGTTTTCTCAATGCTTATCAACACTAAAAATGGCTTGACTGAATAATCAAGGATAAATGTAAAAATATCTTGCCTAAGCCAATTCTCTCAAGCTACACTAGCCGATATTTTCTATTTCTTTGTAGAGTAAAATGTCATGAATCTTGAGCAGTTTGATCGTGTAAGTGTAGTTAAAAAATCGAATGTCTATTTTGATGGCAAATGTGTTAGCCATACTGTACATTTTGAAGATGGTAGTAAAAAAACGTTAGGCGTATTGTTGCCAACCGCAGAAGGTTTAGTGTTCAAAACCCACGTCCCTGAGCGTATGGAAATCGTATCTGGGAAATGTCGTGTGATTATCGCTGATGAAACTGAAGCTAATGTGTATAGTCAAGGTCAATCATTCTTCGTTGCAGGCAATAGTTTTTTTAGTATGCAAGCACTAGAAGTGGTCGATTATGTTTGCCATTTAGAAGGCTAAGCTCTATTCTTTTCTAAAGAGAAATCATGATTTAAGTCGTGTTAAGGACAACATAACACGGCTTATTTTTGCTTATCGCTCATGATTTAAAAATTTATTATTTTAAAATTAAGCAATTTAATTTCCCTTAACTTGGTCTGATTCAATTAGGTTTACTCATGGCAAAAACAGAATATTATTATGGCGTGCACTCGATCGAAAGCTTATTGGAGCAAGAGCCTGAGCGTGTACTGACCTTATTTACTTTGAAAGGCAAAGACGATAAACGCCTACACAATATCTTGCAATTGGCAGCGCCTTTTGGCATTAGTGTACAGCCTACAGCCCGTGATCGCTTGGAAAAGATGGCGGGCTTGCCGTTTCACCAAGGTATTGTTGCAGCAGTACGTCCACAGCCGACATTAAATGAACAAGATTTGGATGCTTTGTTGCAAAAGTTGAATACACAACAAAAAGCACCACTTCTATTGGCTCTAGATCAAATCACTGATCCACACAATCTGGGTGCTTGTATTCGTACCGCAGCAGCAATGGGCGTAGATGCAGTGATTGTACCACGTGATCGCTCTGCAGCATTGACACCTACTGCACGTAAAGTCGCAGCAGGCGGGGCAGAAAAAGTGGATTTTATTCAAGTGACTAATTTGGGTAAAACGTTGGCACACCTCAAAGAACAGAACATAAAAGTCGTCGGTACACTATTAGACGAACAAGCAAAATCGATTCAAGATTGTGATTTAACGGGTGCATTGGTGATTGTGATGGGTGCAGAAGATACAGGTATTCGCCCAATCAATCAGGCACAGTGCGATGAAAAAGTCTATATTCCGATGCAAGGCGATTTGCAAAGCTTAAATGTCAGCGTGGCAACAGGTATGGCATTGTATGAAGCGTGCAGACAGCGTACTTAATTATTGTTGCTGTTGATACTGTTGAGCTTGCTGTAAATAAAATTGGTGTAATTTTTCTAGTTTTTGATAAAGATGATTTAAATCTTGATCATTAACGATCACATCATCAGCAAGCTTTAACTTTTCAGTGCGACTCATTTGAATATCAATAATTTTTTGAATCTGTGCTGGGTGATGTTGGTCTCTTTGACTGGCTCGTTGCAATTGCAAATGTTCAGGCACATCAATCAGTAAAGTACGATGGGTCAGTAAATGCTGCTGTTTTTCGAATAATAAAGGCGAAACTAAAATCGCATAAGTGCTATTTGCTTGTGTTAGACGCTCTTGCATAAGCTGTCGAATCGCAGGATGAGTAATGTGTTCTAGTTGTTCACGTGCTTCAGCGTGTTGGAAAATATATTCACGCAAAGCTGTACGATCGAGCTCACCATTTTCTAATAATACCCAATCACCAAAATGATTTTTTATTGCGGTGAGGGCAGGGCTATTCTTTCTAACGACCTCTCTAGCTAAGACATCAGTATCAATGATGTCTATACCTCGTCTAGAAAACCAATCACTGGCAGCAGTTTTACCACTGCCAATACCACCAGCCAAACCGACTATGTAAGCGGACATTAGCCTAAGCCGACCATATTCAAATAGGCTGCACTAATCTGATGCCCATACAAAAACGCAATCCAACCTGCAATGGCAAGATAAGGACCAAAAGCAAAAGGCATACTTTTCCCCTGATTGACAACTTTTAATATGATACCAATAATACTTCCAACTAAGGCAGATAAAAGGATAATCATTGGTAATTGCATTACACCAACCCAAGCACCTAAAGCTGCCAATAACTTGAAGTCACCACCGCCCATGCCATCATAGCCACGAATCATTTTGAAAATAAAATTAACGCTCCATAGCGATAAAAAGCCAATTAAGGCACCCCAAATCGCTATTACTGGTGTAGTGAAAAAGCCAAAGCTGTTCACAGCCAAACCCAAGCCAAGTAATGGAAAAGTCAAACGGTCTGGCAATAATTGCGTATCGAAATCAATTGCAGTAAGGGCAATTAAAATCCAAGTAAAAAATAAACCTGCAACGGTGCCTAGATTAGGTCCGAAAGTATAAGCAACCAATAATGAACATAGCATCGTACCGACTTCTACTAACGGGTAACGAATAGAGATAGGATTGCCACAATCAGCGCATTTGCCCCGCAAAAACAACCAACTCAAAACTGGAATATTTTCGTACCAACGAATTTGGTGACCACATTTTGGGCAAGCAGATGCAGGGTAACTTAAAGTATATTTTTCTTGTTGTAAGGGTTCAGCATCAGGATTGAGCAATTCGTGACATTCACAATGCCACTCTTGTTCCATGATTTTTGGTGTGCGATGGATTACCACATTAAGAAAGCTGCCAACGCACAAGCTTAAAATAGCAATGGTACTGTAAAACAGTACCATGTTGCTTTGTAATAAGTTTACGATTTCCATTATACCACGGAGCCCATTTGGAAGATTGGTAAGTACATGGCGATAACCAAGCCACCTACAAGTACACCAAGAATAGCCATGATTAGTGGCTCCATCATACTGGTTAATCCATCAACAGCATTGTCAACCTCATTTTCAAAGTGTGTAGCAACTTTATCCAGCATTGAATCTAAAGAACCCGATTCTTCGCCAATCGCAACCATTTGCACAGCCATGCTTGGGAACTTTTGAGTCCGTTTCATAGAGAAATTAAGCTGCTGACCTGTTGCAACATCTTCTTTGATACCTAAAACGGTTTTTTCATAAACAACATTATTGGTTGCGCCAGCAGTGGAATCCAAAGCTTCAATTAAAGGAACACCGGCAGCAAAAGTAGTTGCGAGAGTGCGGCTAAAACGAGCGATAATCGCTTTATAAACTAGATCACCAAATATCGGTGCTTTTAGGGCGAGCTTATCTAATAGATCGCGAAACTTTTTGCTTTTCTCTTTTGCTGTTGAAAAAGCCCAAACGGTAAAACTTATACCGAGAATGAGGAAGAACCAATTGCTTTGGAACCATTTTGATAAATTGATTACAAACATTGTAAATGCAGGTAGTTCGGCACCAAAAGATTCAAATAATCCTTGGAAAACTGGAATAACTTTGACCATCAGAATGATAGTAACAATAATAGCAACGCATATGACTGCAATAGGGTACTTCATGGCCTTTTTAATTTTTTGTTTTAAAAGTTCACTTTTTTCTTTATATAATGCAACGCGATCAAGCATGGTTTCTAAAGCACCAGATTGCTCGCCAGACGCAACTAAAGAGCAGAATAAATTATCAAAATATTTTGGATATTTACGTAAAGCACCCGCAAAAGTATTACCGCCTTCAACTTCAGCCTTAATACCCAGCACGACTTCACGCATCGATGGATTCTCTAAGCCTTCTGCTACAATCTCAAAAGATTGTACTAAAGGCACACCAGCTTTCATCATCGTTGCCAATTGGCGTGTAAAAATTGTAATGTCTAGAGTGGTGACTTTCTTTTTAAATAGTTTATTTAAAAATTCAATTTCACGCTTCTGTGCAATTTTTCTTACACTGATACCTTGTTTACGCAAAGTTGCTTTAGCAAGTGCCATATTTTTAGCACGCAACTCACCTTTGATTTTTAAGCCTTTACGATCTACCCCTTCATAGCCAAAGGATGGCATCATTTGTGCTTTTTTTACTGCCGCCATGTTTAGAAATCCTTAATTATTCACTGGTTACACGGTTAATTTCTTGCAAGGTGGTGACACCTTGCATCACTTTAAGTAGGCCTGAACGACGCAGATCATTAAAGCCGGCTGCTTTTGATGCTTCAGCAATTTCGATCGCATTACCATCATTCATGATAATCTTAGAAATTTCTGGTGTAACTTTCATTACTTCATAAACACCAACACGACCGCGATAGCCTTCACGACATTCTTCACAACCAACGGCTTCATAGACTTTAAAGTCTGGATTCGCCAAATCTTGTTCTGTAAAACCCAGTTCAAGTAAACTTAGCTTTGGAACATCAACAGGACGTTTGCACTGTGGACATAGACGACGTGCTAGACGCTGCGCAATAACCAAATTTACTGAAGTTGCAATATTAAATGACGGAACGCCCATATTACGTAGACGTGTCAACGTTTCTGGTGCACTGTTGGTATGCAGTGTTGACATCACCATGTGACCTGTTTGTGCTGCTTTAATACCAATTTCTGCAGTTTCTAGGTCACGAATCTCACCAACCATAATGATGTCAGGGTCTTGACGTAAGAAAGATTTCAATGCTGCCGCAAAGGTTAAACCTACTTTAGGGTTAACGTTGACTTGGTTAATGCCTTCTAAGTTAATTTCGACTGGATCTTCTGCAGTAGAAATATTTGTATCTTCTTGGTTAAGGATATTCAAACCTGTATAAAGGGATACTGTTTTACCAGAACCTGTAGGACCTGTAATCAATAACATGCCTTGAGGTTTTTCTAAAGCTTCCATAAACAAAGCTTTTTGGTCAGGCTCATAGCCTAGCGCATCGATTCCTAGCATTGCACTTGATGGGTCAAGAATACGTAATACTAGTTTTTCACCAAACAAAGTAGGCAAAGAGTTGACACGGAAGTCGATCGCTTTTGTTTTAGAAATTTTTAATTTGATACGACCATCTTGAGGGATACGCTTTTCAGAAATATCCATTTGTGACATCACTTTAAGTCGTGATGCCAAACGATGTGCAAGTTGTAGTGGAGGTCGAGCGATTTCTCTTAATACACCATCGACACGGTAACGGACACGGTACGACTTTTCGTAAGGCTCAAAATGTAAGTCTGATGCCCCCATACGAATCGCATCAACCAACAATTTATTGATATATTTTACAATAGGTGCTTCTTCTTCTGAAGATGAATCATCTTGAGCGTCATCGTTAGTATTGTCTACAGCATCGATTTCAAGCTCCATGTCTTCATCGCCAAAATTGAAACTGTCATCAACTTCAAAATTTTTGGCGAGAAATTTATTTAACTTATTTTGTTCAACAATAATGTTAACTAAATTAAGTCTACTATTGAAGCGTATTTCTTCAATTGAGTCTAGACGTGTAGGATCAGCAAGAGCAACAAATAGATTATTACCACGTTTTAATAAGGGTACGATTTGATGTTGGGTGATGAGTTTGTCATCGACAATACCTTTTGGTAATTGACCAGCATCATAAGCATCCAAGTCAAAAAGCGGTTCGTCAAACTCACTAGAAATAGCAAGTGCAATTTTTAAACCAGCGACCTTAAACTCATCAACTAAAATTTCAGTCAATGGCTGTTTGCTACGCTTAGACTGTTCTAACGCTTTTTGCATCGATTCGGCGCTAATCGCCTTCTCATCTACAAGTCGGCGGATGTAACCAGTAAAATTCATATTATATCAACATCTTATTGAATATGCATTTATCACTGCATGTGGTTGCTTTCGTAATAAAGTTTAACTTTTTTGTATGATAAACTTTACCGACAAGGATTTGATTAATAATATAACACAAATTGAGAACGATTAAACAAAAAAAAGTGTTAAAAGCAGAAAAAGTCAGCTACAAAGTGAGTTGTGATAGTGTGATGTGGTTAATGTTTTTGCAATTATTTGGTCAGGGGAAATAGCCTAAAGTTCTAAAGTGGTGTAAAATGGCGTGTCAAATTTTTGGGTGATAAAACCATGCGTAAAAAATGGGTGATTGGTAACTGGAAGCTCAATCCAGCTATGCCTGACGCAAGTAATTTGCTTGCAAAGATTGCTGAGCGTAATTGGTCAAGTTTATCTTGTCAAGTTGCACTGGCTGTTCCAATGCCTTATTTGTCTATCGCACAGCAAGCAGTATCTCGTAATTCAATTTTTGTTGGTGTGCAAGATGTCTCAACGGTCGCATCTTATGGTGCGTATACTGGTGAAGTGAATGCACAGTTATTGGCCTCTATGCATACTCAATTGGTGCTAGTTGGTCACTCAGAACGTCGCACTTTATTTGCTGATGATGTTGAAAAAGTACAGGCTAAGATTAAAAATAGTTTGTCTGCTGGTTTGATTGTTGTATATTGTGTGGGCGAAAGTTTGACGCAACGTGAGGCTGGGCAGGCTGAGCAGGTGGTTTTGCAGCAGGTTCAAGATTTGATTGATGTTGTAGATGTTGATGATTGGTCGAAAGTAGTGATTGCCTACGAGCCAATCTGGGCAATTGGTACAGGTAAAACAGCATCACCTCAAGACGCACAAGCAATGCATCATGCTATTCGTTGTTATTTGGCAGATAAGCAAGCACCTGCGGACATGATTTCTATCTTGTATGGTGGTAGTGTTAAGGCTGATAATGCAGCGGCCTTTAATGGTTGTGCGGATGTGGATGGTGCTTTGGTAGGTGGTGCTTCACTAGATGTAGCAAGTTTCCAAGCGATTGCAGAAGCTTTTGCGTAATCTTTGCTGTTGCAGAAAGTACATGCAACAGCATGATACAGTTTTTAATGTGGGTCGATTAAATGTATTAAAACGACCTTGTTTGGTCGGTAAGCTGATTGCTCAGTATTTAAGAATCGAGTGTATATATGTTATATAATTTAGTGTTGGTGGTTCATATCTTGTTGGCGGTGATGATTATCGCTTTGGTTTTGTTGCAACAAGGTAAGGGTGCAGAGGCAGGTGCGTCTTTTGGCGGTGGTGGTGCTGCGACAGTATTTGGTGCGTCTGGTTCTGGTAACTTTATGTCACGTTTAACGGCGATCTTTACAGCACTGTTTTTTGTGACCAGTATTTCTTTGACCATTATGGCAAAACCAAATGCACGTTACACATTGCAAGGCTCTAATGCACCAGCAAGTACCAGTCTTCCAGTTACTGCACCAGCACCAGCGAGTTCAGCACAATAATTCTTTTGTTTAAAATAACCACAGTTAATTTAAAATAACGCTTTACAAGTGTTTGGAATGCACTTATACTTCTCGACCTACTTGCGGTGGTGGTGGAATTGGTAGACACGCTACCTTGAGGTGGTAGTGCCCTACGGGCGTGGGGGTTCAAGTCCCCCCTTCCGCACCAAGTATTATGGTTAATCTTTTGAGCATAATTATTGTTGGGCGGTACTAGCAAGTTGTTTTATCATTTGCCAGAATGATAAAAGAAAAATCAAAATGTTGTTGCGGGGTGGAGCAGTCTGGTAGCTCGTCGGGCTCATAACCCGAAGGTCGTTGGTTCAAATCCAGCCCCCGCTACCAAGTTTGTGTAGTTTTGCAATAAAATTGTAATTCTTATATAAAATGTTTTGATTTTTGGCTACTATGGTTTATAGTAGCATCATGTTGTTGCGGGGTGGAGCAGTCTGGTAGCTCGTCGGGCTCATAACCCGAAGGTCGTTGGTTCAAATCCAGCCCCCGCTACCAAGTTTCGTATAGAGGCTCACATGATTGTTGAGCCTTTTTTGCATTATAATTCTGCTAAATCTTAAATTTGACGATTTATAATGTATCATAAGGGCGATTACGCCCTTTTTTGTTGATGAAAAAGCAAGTTAATGCGAATAGATAGATATCTTTAGGCTGATTTTCATTTGACTTGTTTTGATGAAGTTTCTTTAATATACGCAATCAGCGTTTGAAATCGGTAACTATGAAATTATCCAGTAAAACACAAGCCTTGCATGATTTAATTGCACCAGCCGTTGCGGTATGTAATGTAGATTTGTGGGGCGTGGAATTTATTCCACAAGGCAAAAAGTCGTTATTACGCATCTATATCGATAAGCCAGAAAGCCAAGATAACGCAGCTGAACCTGTATTAAATGAAGATGGTGAGGTTGAACAAGGTCGTGGTATTGGTGTACAAGACTGTGTCAGTGTCACGCATCAAGTCAATGGCGTGCTTGATGTACATGATCCGATTGCAGGTGAATATGCTTTAGAGGTGTCTTCTCCAGGCTGGGACAGACCTTTTTTCTATTTGGCACAGATGCAGTCATATGTTGGTCAAACTGTTGCACTACGCTTGATTCATGCTGTGGCAAACCGTCGCAAAGCACAAGGCAAACTGCTGTCAGTAGATGTGGAAAAGGAATTGATTGTGGTTGAAATCGATGGGCAAAGCTTAGAGATTGATAGCCATAATATTGATAAAGCCAATTTAATCTACCAAGATTGATGGATTGGCTCACAAATAACAGTTACGGTTTGCTAGCAAGCCTGTGAGACAAATGAAATATTGAAAAGATAGGTGAACTATGAGTCGTGAAATTCTTACCGTCGTTGAAACGGTTAGTAATGAAAAAGGTGTGAGCCGTGAAGCGATTTTCCAAGCTTTAGAACAGGCTTTGGTGGTCGCAACCAAGAAAAAATTCTATGACCATACAACGGCATCAGAAGCACGTTTACGTGTGGAAATTGATCGTAAAACAGGTGATTATCGTACTTTCCGTCAATGGGAAGTGGTCGCTGATGAAGATCATGAAATGCCTGCATGTCAAGATGCGATCTCTGATTTAGATCCAGCACAATGGTCGATTGGTGATATTCGTGAATTGGAAGTGGAATCGATTGATTTTGGTCGTATCGCTGCACAAATTGCCAAACAAGTGATTGTACAAAAAATCCGTGAAGCAGAACGTGCTATGGTTGCGGATTCTTTTGAAGGTCGTGTTGGTGAGTTGGTTTACGGTGAAGTGAAAAAACAAACCAAAGATGGCTTTATTATCGATCTTGGTGATGGTGCAGAAGGTTACTTGTCACGTGAAGATTGTATTAATAAAGAAATGTTGCGTCCAAAACAACGTATTAATGCTTTATTATACAATGTCAATCGTGATGGTCGTGGTGCACAAATTTTATTAACACGCTCTAAACCAGAGATGCTGATTGCTTTGATGAAAAAAGAAGTACCAGAAATCGCTGAAGAGATTATTGAAATCAAAGGTGCAGCGCGTCACCCTGGCGTTCGTGCCAAGATTTCAGTAAAAACCAATGACCATCGTATTGACCCAGTTGGTGCGTGTATTGGTATGCGTGGTACCCGTATCCAAGCCATTCAACAAGAGCTAAATGGCGAACGTATTGATGTGGTGATTTGGTCAGATAATGATGCACAATATATCGCTAGTGCTTTAGAGCCAGCTGACGTATTGAGCATGGTGATCAATGAAGAAACCAAGACCGCAGATATCGTATTTGCAACCAATGAACAATTGGCACGTGCAATCGGTGGTCAAGGTCAAAATGTACGTTTGGCATCTGAGTTGACAGGTTACAAGCTAAATATGATGCTTGAAGCTGAGTTCTTGGAGAAACAACAAGGTGATACACAACGTGTTATTGATACCTTTGTTGCACGTTTAGATATCGATGACGAATTTGCAATGGCATTAGCTGATATCGGTCTAAGCACTTTGGACGATGTGGCATATGCAGCACCAGAACATTTTGCTGATTTGGACTTGGACGAAGATACTTTACAAATGTTGCAAGATCGTGCAAAAGCAGCCTTGATGGAAGATTTAAATCAAGCTGATCCAGCATTGCTTGAGATGCAAGGTATGACATCAAGTATCGCTCAAGCATTGGTCGAGCGTGGTATCAAGACTTTGGATGATTTAGCAGAACAAGCCATTGATGAAATCAATGATATTGACGGTGTGGACGATGAGTTAGCGGGCAAGCTAATCATGAAAGCACGTGAATCATGGTTTAACTAATTTAGGTGAATATAGATGACAGATAAAAAACAAGACAGTCAGAGTACTGACCAGCCTAAGGCAGAAAAGCAGAAGATGACGCTTGGTCGCAAGTCTTCAGGTGCACACAGCAACAGTACAGCGAAATTATCGGATTCATCTGGTAAGACACGTAGTATTGAAGTCAAAACCAAGCCAAAAATTGTGAAGCCTACACCGCAACAATTGGCAGCTGAAGCAGAAGCGAAGAAAAAAGCTGAGCTTGCAGCCAAGCAAGTCGCACAGACTTCAGCTAAGACAGAACCATCAGCACAAGTAGCACAAACTGCTGATCAAAAAGCCAAAGCAGAAACTGCTCAAAAAGCGGAACAAGCTAAACAAACTAGCGAAAACAAAACCAACGCAACGCTTGAAGCAATGCGTGCTTCACAGCAAAAGAAAACCCAAGCGGCTGATAAGCCTGCGGCAGCTGTTGTGGTGAAAAAACGCAATGGTGCAGTAGTGAAACCAGCACCAGTGAAGAACACCGAAACTGCTGAGCAGAAAAAAGCGCGTGAAGCGGAAAATGCGAAGTTAAAAGCAGCTGAAGAAGCGACACGTCGTAAGGCAGCTGAAGAAGCACAGCAACGTACATTAGAGCAAATGCGTCAGATGGCATCAAAATATAGCAATGATGATACCCCATCTATTCGTGTTGTAGATGATTCACCATTGGCAGCGGGTTTGGTTGGTCAGGCTTATGAAGATTCTTTCAAGCAAGAAGACCGTGAAATCAAACGCGGTGGTGGTGCAAACACGGGTCGTGGTGGCAAAAAAGGCGGTCGTAACCAAGAAGAGCAAAACTTCAATCGTAACAGTCATAAACGTGGTTTGAAATCAAGCCAAGCCAGCAAGCATGGTTTTGAAAAACCTGTGAAAAAGCAAGTTTATGATGTAGAAATTGGTGAAACCATTGTTGTTGCTGATTTGGCACAGAAGATGGCAATCAAAGTCCGTGAAGTCATCAAAACATTGATGAAGATGGGTGAATTGGTCAATCAAAACCAATCTATCGATCAAGATACAGCGGTACTTGTGGTTGAGGAAATGGGTCACAATCCAGTATTGGTATCAGAAACTGCTGCTGAAGACAACTTGATTGAACAAGCTGAACAAGATCGTGGTGAGCGTAGTACTCGTCCGCCAGTCGTTACGATCATGGGTCACGTTGACCATGGTAAAACATCATTGCTTGACCGCATTCGCCGTACTAAAGTGGCAGCAGGTGAAGCAGGTGGTATTACTCAGCACATTGGTGCATACCATGTAACCACTGAGAAAGGCATTATCACTTTCTTGGATACCCCAGGACATGCTGCGTTCACACAAATGCGTTCTCGTGGTGCTAAGGCAACAGATATCGTGATTTTGGTTGTTGCTGCAGATGATGGCGTAATGCCACAAACTGCTGAAGCGATTGATCATGCTAAAGCTGCAGGTACACCAATTATTGTTGCCATCAACAAGATGGATAAAGAATCTGCAGATCCAGACCGTGTATTGAATGAATTGACTGCCAAAGAAATCGTGCCAGAGCAATGGGGCGGTGACGTGCCAGTAGCAATGGTATCTGCACATACAGGTGCAGGCATCGATGAATTGTTGGATTTGATTCTGATTCAAGCGGAATTGATGGAATTACAAGCATCAGCAGAAGGTGCAGCACAAGGTGTTGTCATTGAAGCGAAAATCGACAAAGGTCGTGGTGCGGTCACTTCTATCTTGGTACAAAACGGTACATTGAATATTGGTGATTTGGTGTTGGCAGGTTCATCTTATGGTCGTGTACGTGCCATGATTGATGAAAATGGTCAGCCGATCAAATCAGCAGGTCCTTCTATCCCAGTGGAAATTTTAGGTTTACCTGACGCACCGATGGCAGGTGATGAAGTACTTGTAGTGAATGACGAGAAAAAAGCCCGTGAAGTAGCGGATGCACGTGCTGATCGTGAACGCCAAAAACGTATTGAGCGTCAAAGTGCCATGCGTCTAGAAAACATCATGGCATCGATGGGCAAAAAAGATATTCCAACCGTGAATGTCATTCTCAAAACTGATGTACGTGGTACTTTAGAAGCCTTAAATGTCGCCTTGACTGATTTGTCTATGGATGAAGTCAATGTACGTATCATCAGCTCTGGTGTTGGTGCAATCACTGAATCTGACGTGACTTTGGCAGAATCATCTGAAGCAGTATTGCTTGGCTTTAACGTTCGTGCCGATACAGCTGCACGCCAAAAAGCTGATCAAGATGACATTGACATTCGTTACTACAGCATCATTTATGAATTGATTGATGACGTTAAAGCGGCGATGAGTGGTAAACTTGCCCCTGAACATCGTGAAACTATCTTGGGTGTAGCGCAAGTGCGTGAAGTGTTCCGTTCGAGTAAGTTTGGTGCAGCTGCGGGCTGTATGGTGATGGAAGGTACAATTTATCGTAATAAACCTATCCGTGTCTTGCGTGATGATGTGGTGGTATTCCAAGGTGAATTAGAATCGCTACGTCGCTTCAAAGATGTAGTCAATGAAGTGCGTGCAGGTATGGAATGTGGTTTGGCGGTAAAAGGCTATAATGACATTAAAGAATTGGACAAAATCGAAGTGTATGATGTCCAAGTTGTTAAACGGAGCTTGTAATTTATGGCAAGTCAGCGTTTAAAACGCATGGCGGATGCAGTTCAGAGAGAAATCTCTGAGCTGATTCGCTTAGAATTGAAAGATCCTCGTTTGGGTCAGCACGTTACAGTGTCTAGTGTCAAAGTTAGCCCTGATTTGGGTTATGCTGATGTTTATGTGACGGTGATGGGCAGTGAATTGGGCGATGAACAAAGCGAAGACGCACACCAAGAAACTTTGGATATTTTAAACAAAGCATCTGGTTTTATGCGTCAAGAATTGGGTCGTCGTATCAAAACACGTGTTACGCCACGTTTACGTTTTCACTATGACAAGACCAATGCCTATGGTAACTATATGTTTGGTCTGATCGCAGAAGCAGTGCGTGATTTGCCTGAGCATCAAGCTGATCAAGATAATGTGGTTGATCAAGATGATAAATCATCGTCATAAGTATATGAAGTCAAAAGATGAATAAACTTTACTATTATGGTTTATTTATCCCATCATAGCTATTGAAAGCACAAAGATAACCATTGATGCTTTCAATGGCTTTTTATTTAAATTAAGAGCCTGTTCATGATCAATTATGCATCATGATGTTGAGCTAGAATGATTAATCCTGAACAAGCTCTAAAAACGTGATTTAGTCATGATTAAATTAAATAACATTGTGAAAGTCTTTGATGTTAAAGGACAACCTTTGACTGTGCTCAATGACATTACCGTTCATGTGGCAAAAGGCGAGATTTACGGCGTGATTGGTGCATCAGGTGCAGGTAAAAGTACTCTGATTCGCTGTGTCAATTTATTAGAACGTCCAACTCAAGGACAAGTCTTGGTTGATGATGTTGATTTGCTCAATTTGAATGAATCAGAATTGGTGCAAGCACGTCGTCAAATTGGCATGATTTTCCAGCATTTTAATTTATTACATTCACGTACTGTATTTGAAAATGTCGCTTTGCCATTAGAGCTATCGAAAACTCCTAAAGCACAGATCCAACAAAAAGTAGATGAGTTATTACAGCTGGTCGGACTTGCTGATAAAAAAGATGTTTATCCAGCTAATTTGTCAGGTGGACAAAAACAGCGTGTTGCAATCGCACGTGCATTGGCATCAGATCCTAAAGTGTTACTTTGTGATGAAGCGACCAGCGCTTTGGATCCTGCGACTACACAAGCCATTTTGGCATTGCTACAAGAAATTAACCAACGCTTAGGCATTACCATTTTATTGATTACCCATGAAATGGAAGTGGTCAAACGTATTTGTCACCGTGTTGCGGTATTGGACAAAGGTAAATTGATTGAGCAAGATACAGTCGGTGAGATTTTTTCATCGCCAAAAACCGCTTTGGCAAAAGAATTTATCCGTTCTACGTTCCATGTCGCATTGCCTGATGATTATATGCAACGCTTACATCAGCAAGTAATAGAGAAAAGTTATCCAATTTTACGCTTAGAGTTTACGGGGCAATCTGTAGATGCACCGATTTTATCGCAATTGGCGAAACAATTTGGCGTGGACTTTAGTATTTTGACCTCACAAATAGACTATATCGATGGTGTAAAATTCGGTATTTTGATCGTTGAAATGTTTGGTGACGAACAGCTTATTCAACAAAGTTTGAGTTATCTACAGCAACAAAATATAAAAATTGAGGTACTAGGTTATGTGGAGTGAATTTTTACAAGAATTTAGCCCACAGATGTGGCAACTGACTGCATTATCGACTTGGCAAACCATTTACATGAGTTTGACGGCAACATTTTTGGCAGTAGTTGTTGGCGTACCGATGGGCTTTTTTGCTTTTTTAACAGCGAAAGGGCGTATCCTTGAAAATAAAGTTGCCTACGAAATCTTAGATGTGGTGATTAATATTGGTCGTTCAGTGCCATTTATTATCCTACTTGTGCTATTATTACCCGTCACACGCTTTTTGGTGGGTACAACATTAGGCACAACTGCAGCGATTGTACCTTTGGCAGTGACTGCGATGCCGTTTGTAGCACGCTTAACTGCTAATGCTTTGTTGGAGATTCCAACAGGCTTGACCGAAGCAGCAAAATCCATGGGTGCAACACATTGGCAAGTAGTCAGTAAATATTATTTGCCAGAGTCTTTGCCGATTTTAATCAACGGTATTACGCTGACTTTAGTCACCTTGATTGGCTATTCTGCTATGGCAGGTGTCGTTGGTGGTGGTGGCTTGGGCAATCTTGCGATTAGTTATGGTGAACACCGTAACATGGTCTATGTCAAATGGATGGCGACCATTATTATTGTCGCAATTGTGATGATTTGCCAAAAAGCAGGCGATAGTCTGGCAAAACGCTTTGACCATCGTTAAGTTTTGTTGACTTGTGCTAAATACTGTTTTAGCACAGATATTTTTATGCGATCCTAAATTTAATTCTCCTGGAGTGAGAGGAATTGTTATGCAACTGAGTCGTTTTTTAACTGTTTGTGCTATGAGTTCGGTAATTGTATTGAGTGCTTGTGGTGGTCAATCTCAACAAAGTACAGCACCAGCATCAGCAGCCCAAGGTGGTGATAAACCAGCCGCTACACAAAATATTAAAGTTGGTGTGATGTCAGGCCCTGAACAGCAAGTTGCTGAAACTGCGGTTAAAGTTGCCAAAGAAAAATATAATCTTAATGTAGAATTGGTTTTGTTTAATGATTATGCATTACCTAATGGTGCGGTGAGCAAAGGTGATTTGGATGCCAATGCGATGCAACATAAGCCATATTTGGACAAAAATTCACAAGAAAATAACTACAAAAACTTAGTGATTGTAGGCAATACTTTTGTTTATCCATTGGCTGGTTATTCTAAAAAAATCAAGAACATTAGCGAGTTGAAAGAAGGTGCGGTAGTGGCTGTACCAAATGATCCAAGTAACTTGGCTCGTGCGTTGATTTTGTTAGAAAAGCAAGGTCTTGTTAAGTTAAAAGACAACAAAAACTTGTTCTCAACATCAATGGATATCGTAGAAAATCCGAAGAAATTGAAAGTAAAAGAAGTTGATACATCAATCGCTGCTAAGGCATTAGATGACGTAGATTTGGCTGTGGTGAATAACACTTATGCAGGTCAAGTTGGTTTGACTGTTGAAAATGCAGTATTTGTTGAAGATAAAGATTCACCTTATGTGAACATTATCGTATCTCGTGATGACAACAAAGATAGCGATGCAATCAAAAACTTTGTAAAAGCTTATCAATCTGAAGAAGTGTATGAAGAAGCGAAAAAACACTTCAAAGATGGTGTGGTGAAAGGCTGGTAATTGATGCTTGATTTATAGGCATTGAATAAAATTACCCCCTGTCTATGCAGGGGATAATTTTTGGGTTTATGATACTGATTTTTATCATCATTTATTTTAATCAATCATTCGCTCAACTTTTTTTTATGTTTCTGTAAAGATAACTTGTTTTTAGCACTTTAGTATAATAATATAAAAAATATCTATGTCATGTCGCAAATATGCTCAGTTTTTCTGATAAGTATCTGTTAAAAATATGACAATAAGTGAAAAGCAATTTGTGCTTTTGACTTAAATTTTGAGATTTGTTTTGAGATGCGATGCAATATCGCACTAATTTTGACCGTTATGGTTTTCTTTAAACGTCTTTGCTGATAGTTTTATTGGCATGTGTCACTAAATAGGATACGACTGTGCTGTTATTGATTATCCTTTTGCCATTATTGCTTGGCACAACTTTGGTTTGGGGACTAGAAAAATTCTCACGCGGACTCACGGCGATCTTTGCCAGTGTGTTGAGTTTGTCATGCTTTGCCATGCTATTGTCCTTTATTCCCGATGTACAAAGCCAACAAGCGGTGATGGCAAGTTATGCATGGTTGCCAAGCTTAGACTTTAATATCGATTTAAGAGCAGACTTTTTAAGTTTATTATTTGCGTTATTGATCAGTGGCATAGGCACGCTGATTTTTATTTATGCCTATTATTATTTAAGTAATAAAAATTCTTTAGCCAAGTTGTATAGCCTACTCATGCTGTTTATGGCAGCCATGTTAGGTATTGCTTTATCAAACAACTTATTGATGTTATTGGTATTTTGGGAATTAACCAGTATTTCTTCGTTCTTGCTGGTTGCCTATTGGAACCGTTATGAAGTGGCACAACGTGGCTCACGGATGGCACTGACCATCACGGGGATGGGTGGTTTGTGTTTGTTAGCAGGCTTTATCTTGATCGGGCAAGTGGCAGGCACGTTCCAAATTGACCAAATTTTTCTCAAAGCAGACATTATTCAAAATAGCCAATTGTTCCCAGTGATTTTGGGCTTGGTATTAATGGGTGCATTTACTAAATCGGCACAATTTCCGTTTCATTTTTGGTTGCCGAATGCGATGGCAGCACCAACGCCAGTATCGGCATATTTGCACTCTGCAACGATGGTGAAAGCAGGGATTTTCCTGTTATTACGCTTGTCTCCGATTTTTGTCGGTGCCATGGCTTATCATCAAATCGTCACCATGGTGGGTTTGATTACGCTATGTGTTGGAGCGTTCTTTGCGATTTTTAAAGAAGATTTAAAAGGTCTATTGGCATATTCGACCATCAGTCATTTGGGTTTAATCATGTGTTTGATTGGTATTGGTTCACCGCTTGCGATTGCAGCAGCGATTTTCCATATTATCAATCACGCAACCTTTAAAGCAGCATTGTTTATGATTGCGGGTGTGATTGACCATGAAACGGGAACGCGTGATTTGCGTAAGCTTGGTGGAACGTGGCAATTCTTACCGATTACTGGCACATTAGCAATGATTACTTGTGCTGCGATGGCAGGTGTACCATTTACCAATGGCTTCTTATCCAAAGAAATGTTCTTCACCGAATTGGTGGCAAGTCATAGCGGTATAACTTTGCTATTGTTTGCGGTATTGGCGACTTTGGCTGGGGTATTTGCAGTCAGTTATTCAGTGCGTTTGGTGCATGGCGTATTTTTTGATCATGCTTTTGCCAAGAAATTACCGAGTGAAGGGCATATCCATGAGCCTGTAAAACCGATGTTAGCACCGATTGCTTTGTTGGCAACATTGTGTATTTTGGTGGGTGTTTTGCCTGCAGTCTTTGTTGAAGATATTGTCAATGCCGTGACCATTGCGACTGTACAACATCAAAACTTTGAACTGGTACATTTGGCGATTTGGCATGGTTTTAATTTGCCATTGATGATGAGTATTGTCGCGTTAGTGGGTGGCTTGGGTCTATATTTTACTTTGGCAAAAAATGGACGTATTCGTAAAATTGACTTTGATCCGATTTTGGGTAATCTTCGTGGACCAGTCATTTTTGAAAAAATATTAAAAAGCTTAGTGCTGAATAGCCGTAAATTTAAAAAAGCTACTGAAACAGGTTCATTACAAAACTATTTATTCATCATCGTATTCTTTACTTTAGCGATGGCAATTATTCCGTTATACGGTTTTGGTTTTACTACAGGTACGCGTGAGCTGATTCATGCACCGATTGTTGCGATTGTGCTGTGGTTATTATTATTGACTGGCTGTTGGATGATGTTGTGGTTTCACCATGAGCGGATCAAAGCGATTTTGATTAGTGGTGCAATTGGGTTGGTAGTGACTATTGTATTTGTGACGATGTCTGCACCTGATTTGGCATTGACACAAATCGTGGTAGATGTAGTGAGTACGGTCTTGTTATTGATGGGCTTGTCGTTATTACCACAACTCACGCCGTATGAATCTTCTCGTACACGTCGTTGGCGTGATGCCGCATTGGCGATTATAGGTGGTTTTGGCTTAGGTTGGTTGACTTGGTTAGTACTTACACGAGATCATCAATCGATTTCATGGTTCTTTTTGCAACAATCTATCCCACTTGGTGGGGGCTCAAATGTGGTGAATGTGGTGTTAGTCGATTTCCGTGGTTTTGATACCTTTGGTGAAATCGTGGTGTTAGGTATCGCTGGTATTGGTGCATTATGTTTGATGGATGGTATGCGTGCCCATGGTACTACAGTGACTAAAGGCTTAACACATCGTTTTACCCCATCGCCATTATTATTGCGTGTCACGGGTTCATGGATTTTGGCACTAGCATTGGTAGTGAGTCTATATATTTTCTTGCGTGGTCATAACCTACCTGGTGGCGGTTTTATTGCAGGTTTGATTACTTCAATGGCATTGATTGTACAATATATTGCCTTGGGGCAAGACAAAGCCGAATTTTTAATTCGTGCCAAATCAGGACGTAGTTATGAACAATGGATTGGTGGCGGTTTAGTCGTTGCAGGCTTGACGGGAATGGGAGCATGGCTTTGGGGGCGTCCTTTCTTAACCAGTGCACATTTTTATGTCAATCCGCCATTGATTGGTGAAATACATTTGGCATCAGCAGCATTATTTGATGTAGGTGTCTATGTTACGGTAGTTGGTGCGACCATGTTGTTGATTTCGGTATTGGGTGACTCACGCCATTCGACCATGACTGGTCCGGTTCGTGGTGAATAAGGGGAAAAGAGATGATTAGTATTGAATTTTTAATTGCATCTGGTGTAGGCATCGTGGCTGCAACAGGGATTTATTTGATTTTACGTCGTCGTACTTTTCCTGTGGTTTTGGGTTTAGTGATGATTGGTTATGCGGTCAATGTGTTTTTATTTAGCATGGGGCGTTTACAGCTCAATGCACCAGCAATTTTGACTGATGTCACAAAGGTGAGTGATCCTTTGCCACAAGCTTTGGTACTGACTGCGATTGTGATTGGTTTTGCGACCACTGCATTTGTGGTGCAACTTGCTTTGCGGACACGTTATGCAACAGGAAATGATCATGTTGATGCCATTGATGACAATATTCAGTATAGCTCACCAGAGGATGAAACCTGATGTTGGATGCACTCGTAAGTTTTTGGCAAGTGCATTTTCCGATTTTTAGCATTCTCTTGCCCGCATTTACCAGCTTTATATTAATACTTTTGGGTAATCCTGGTGCAGGCTCGCTTCAGCAAGATTGGCGACAACCTATACGCCATGCCATCAGTTTAATTTCAGCTTCGATTGGCTTGATATTCGCAATTTTAATGGTGATGCATGCTAGTACGGGTGCGACTAAAGTTTATGAATTGGCACAATGGACAGCACCTTTTGGTATCGTGTTGGTGGTTGACCGTTTGGCTGCCATGATGGTCTTGTTATCTTATATATTGGTTTTGCCGATTTTATGGTATGCCAGTGCGGAATGGGATTTAAAAGGTCGCTATTTTCACACCATGATGCATTTTTTGATGATGGGGATTTCGGGTGCATTTTTAACGGGCGATTTATTTAACCTGTTTGTCTTTTTTGAAATCTTATTAATGTCATCTTATGTCTTGCTATTACATAGCCATAGCACACCACGTTTTAAAATGGGCATTCATTATGTCATTATCAACCTATTGGCATCGGCATTATTCTTAATTGGCTTAGGTCTGATTTATGGTAATGTCGGTAGCTTGAATATGGCAGATGTGGCACGACTCTATCCAACCTTGCCTGAAGATAATCACCAAATGGCATTAGCAGGTGCGTTATTGTTATTTGTCGTATTTGGTATTAAAGCAGCCATGTTCCCTGTTGGTTTTTGGCTACCAAAAACGTATGCGGTCGCAACCACACCAGTTGCCGCGATTTTCGCATTGATGACCAAAGTCGGAATTTATGCCATTTTGCGTGTTAATGGTACGGTATTTAGTGATGCGGGCTCGAATTATGTCTTGGATACATTGCTACTAGGTATCGGTGTGGCAACGACCATTTATGGTGTGATTGGTGCGATGGGGGCAGAGCGTTTACGCCGTATGATTGGTTTTATGGTGCTTTCGTCTATTGGTACAATTTTGATTGCCGTTGCATTGAATAACACGCAAGCATGGTCAGCAGCATTATATTATTTGGTACACAGTACTTTTGTGGCAGCAGCATTCTATCTATTGGCAGAGTGGATTGGTTATCAGCGTGGTGATGCCAAAGACCATATTAAAATCGCACCAATTATGAAGCAAAACAAGCTGGTGAGTATTTTATTCTTTATCTTGGCATTGATGATGGCTGGTTTACCGCCACTGAGTGGTTTTGTGGGTAAAGTCATGATTTTGCAGGCGACAGCATATAGCCCTTATCAGGTGTGGATTATCTTGGCCATTCTATTGGTAAGTTTGTTGTCTATATTGGTGTTTGTGCGTACAGGTTTCTTGATCTTTTGGCGTGCTGAACATCCAGAGGATAACCCTAAAAATCCTGCTTTTACCAGTTATCAAGCCTTGCCAAGTCAGCCAACACCCCGTGTAGATAAATTGATTTATTTATTCATTGGCTTGCTCATCAGCTATGCAGTGGTTGCCGAGCCAGTACATCAATATGCTTATGCAGCAGCCGCACAATTACAAGACAAGTCTTTGTATCAACGTAAAGTACTTAAATTTGATGAAAATAATCAGCCAATCAGTGTACAAAAGTATGATGCGAATTACTTGCCTGGATTAAAATATGGTGCGACAAGTGATGATCCGTATCAACATACCATTAAGAATACGATTCATCCTGATACATTGTATGGTGATCACATCGACTTAGATAAATTGTCTCAGTCAGCTGAACCACAATCTTCGCAACAACCCTTAACACAGCCTGCCAGTGGTGCAGTTGCTGTGAACAATCCATAGCCTAAGGAGAAATTTGATGAGCAAAAAAATCAAGTTTAAGCCAACGCTATTATTTATGTTATTGCCCCATCCCTTGGTATCAGGGATCGTTGCATTATCATGGCTTATGTTGCAACACAGCGTTTCTTTTGGCAATGTGTTAATGGCGGTTATTCTTGGATTAGCAATTCCAAAATTGATGCAAAAATTTGTCGTGCGTACAGCGAGTTTGGATTGGGTTGCGGCGATAAAATTATTTTTTGTGGTACTGTGGGATATTATTATCAGTAATATCCGTGTTGCGAAACTGGTATTAGGCCCAAGCAAAAACCTACATCCAAAATGGTATCGTGTGCCTTTAGAGACCAATCATAATCAGGTCAATAGTTTGCTGGCGATGATCATCACGACTACGCCAGGGACAGTATCGGCAGGTATCGATTTGGAGCGTGGTGATATTTTGGTACACAGCTTAAGTACTGACAGTGAACACACTGATATCGAAGACATTAAGCAACGCTATGAGCGTCCACTTATCCAAATATTCCACGCATTAGATGCCGTAGAGGGCGTAGGTAATTTACCATTATCTGATGCGTCAGAAAATGATGTGTCAGCACAGCAGGAGAAAAATTAATGATTATTTTGCCTTATGTACTTTTGTTGAGTATCGGTGCAATCACAATTTCTTTGTTCTGTTGTTTGGTTCGATTGATTTTAGGGCCTTCGGTGATCGACCGTCTTCTGGCATTGGACACCTTATTTTTAAATGCAGTATGTTTGATTATTGTACTGGCGATTTACTGGATGAGCACCTTGATGTTTGAAGCAGCATTGGTCATCGCCTTATTGGGTTTTGTCTCTACGGTTTCTTTGGCACGCTATTTCACTACAGGTCATGTCATTGATTAATTTGGCTTAAATGAGGAAAATACTATGACTTCAAAGTTGGCATTTGAGCTATTTATTTCTTTTTTCTTGATCGTAGGTAGTTTCTTTACCTTGATTGGTGCTTTGGGTATGCTACGTTTACCTGATTTATTTATGCGTTTGCATGCACCAACCAAATCCAGTACCTTGGGTTTAGGTAGCTTTTTGATTGCATCCATTGTTTATTCAGCATTTCAAGGACGTATTGGTTTCCCAGAGTTACTGATCACATTGCTCGCATTTATCACTGCACCTGTATCTGCAAACTTACTCGCACAAGCAGCAATCCATTTAAATCTGCGTTCGCATGGTGGTGCTGTGCCAGAGGCATTGAACCGTCCACTACCTTGGCAAAGCTACCGTCGTCCAACAGCATTGAGTATTTCTCAATCGACGCCTGCACCTATGCCAGTGGATGATGTGCCAATGCCAAGCAATACATCACCAAATAGTCCATAGCCTGCAAAGCAAACTGTAGAAAAGCCCGATAACGATTAGGTTTCTAAATGGAAGCTTGCTGTAATGTTGTTCTTATTTGGTCTAAATCTTTGATTTTTTTCACCTGTTGCCACAATATTTGTGCCTCAGGATAGCTTTTGGTGAGCATACCAAGCCATTGTTTGTAACGACCGAGTAATGCCAACTCGGTTTTATATTCTCCATCCAAAAATGCCAATTGAATAGCCAATAATTCTTGCCAAGGCATGATATTGCCATGATTCTGTTGACGAATACGATTGACCAGATCAGGCGTAGTCACTGCACCACGTCCAAGCATGAGATCTACACAATCCGATTGTTGTTGACATGATAATGCATCTTGTACTGTCCAAATCTCACCATTAGCAATAATTGGGATATGAATCTTTGACTTCAAAGGTGCTATTTTTTCCCAATATGCAGGTGGCGTGTAACCATCAGTTTTAGTACGGGCATGAATGGTTAGCCAACTTGCACCTGCGGATTGGATTGCCAAAGCATTGTCTAGACTATGATGATCATCCAAATAGCCCAAACGCATTTTTGCGGATACGGGAATATGTTGTGGAACTGCTTGACGTACAGCATGAACAATCTGATAAATCGTTTCAGGCTCATCAAGTAAGACAGCCCCGCCACGATGACGATTAACGGTTTTAGCTGGGCAGCCAAAATTTAAATCGATTGCAGCGGCATCCATCTCAGCGACTTTTACAGCGTTCGCAGCAAGCATATCAATACGATTGCCTAAAAATTGCACATGTACAGGCGTGCCATTTACGGTTTTGCTTTGATTCTTTAGCTCAGGGCAGTAATGATAAAAAATATGATCTGGTAGGACACTATCCGTAACACGGATAAACTCGGTCACGCACCAATCATAATACCCAATGCTGGTCAATACTTGTCGCATGACAGGATCGGTCAAACCTTCCATCGGTGCCAAAATTAATTTCATTTCTTTACTCACACAAAACTAAAATAGGTATTTAAAGCATGATTTCAAAAGATTAAAACGCCCAAAAGGGCGTTTTAGCGATGAAGATGTGAAGTTAGTCTTCTTTTGTTGCAGTGTAGGCGTAGTTATAATTATAATTATAACCTGAGCTAGCAGTGCGTTGTACATCGTTTAGAATCACGCCAGTAATTTTGCTACCAGCTTGTTCAAAGCGATCAATTGAGGTTTCTAACTCTTTAATATTAGTTCGACCAAATCGAGCGATTAATAAATTGATGCCAGCATAACGAGATACGATCACAGGGTCAGTAACAGCCAACACAGGCGGTGTATCAATAATCACATAGTCATATTGTTCATTTAAAATCTCAAGCAGCTCTTGAAAGCGTGCTGAATTCAAGAGTTCAGAAGGATTTGGAGGATTTACACCACGACTCATAAAGTCAAGATTTTCGATGTCGGTATGATGTGTAACTTGTTCTAAACTAGATGTGGTCAATAAATAGTTCGATAGACCAGGTTGTGTTGCTTGATTGAAATACTTATGCAAGTAACCACGGCGAATATCTCCATCAATCAATAAAACACGTTTGCCACTTTGTGCAAAAATTGTTGCCAAGTTAACAGAAATAAACGATTTACCAAGCTCTGGTGCAGGGCCACTAAGCATGATTGCATTATTTTTTGCATTCATCAATGCAAAATGGATGGCGGTACGAATGCTACGTAAGCTTTCAATCGCAATATCATCAGAATGTTTTGCTGCAAGAATAGGTAATTGCTTTTTCTTACGTAAAATTTTAATGCGACGCTCTTGTTTTTCAGAACGAGGTACAGTCGCATAAACTGGTAAGTCGAGTTCGTTCTCGATATCTTTGGCATTTTGGATACCTGAACGTAGAAGATTACGTCCTAATGCAATCATAATACCAACGAATAGACCTGCAATTAATCCTAAAGCCAAAATGATAAGCTTTTGGGGTTTGATTTCTTTTACAGGCTTAATAGCATGGTCGATGATACGCACATTACCGATTTCTCCAGCCTCAGCAATCTTAAGTTGCTGATAGCTGTTCAATAAATTGGTATAGAGTTGCGTGTTGACTTGTACATCGCGGTACAATTGTAGATACTGGCGTTGTTTCTCGGGTAATTGCGTTAATGTTGAAGATAATTCGTTAGATTTTTTTTCAAGTGCTGCAATTTGTGAATTGATTTCGACCATTAAAGGGAAGTCATTCGTATAGCGTGCTGACAGCTCGGCTTGTTTTTGCTTCAACTCAAAGCGTTTTGTATCTAATTCAATATTTTGTTTGAGTAAAAGTTGGGATTCTTGATTAATATCGACTGTGTTGTTGTCTTCACGGAACTGGTTGAATTTTTGTTCAGAACCCTCTAGTTGTCTCTTGATTTCAGGTAATTGCTTATCCAGGAAACTCAATGTTTGCTTGGATTCTAAACTCTTACGTAAAATATTATTTTCATGATAAACATTAAGAATATCATTTAATACTTTTGTAATGTGCGTAGGGTCTTCACCTTGAACTTTAAGTTCTAAAATGCCTGAATTTTTACCACGCTCTGAAACATTGTACGTAGCCGAAATATTTTTAACAGCAGCAGGTTCGGAAAGCTTTTTGACATTAACGGAATGATTACTGGCAATATTTGAATTGATTCGCACTTGCCAAATACCATTTTGATCCGTCTCAGTGCTAACTTGATTTAAGTTACCTTTGAATACTTGCTCTTCTTTATATTTAATGACGTACTCATTCTGATTAAGGAAATCCAGTCGTAAATCTCTATCTTTATAATAAGCAGGAATATCTAACTGTTCAATAAATATAGATGTATTACTATCTACATAGCGTACACCTTCGGCAGTGTATTCTAATATTGGTTGTTTAGGGTTGCTTAAACGTTCAAATAGACCTTTGTCTGCTCGTTCGATGCTGATATCTAGGGTTAGATTTTTAATAACCTTTGATAGTACTGAACGAGAACGTAAGATTTCGGATTCTGCGATGGCAGCAGAATTGCCACCTGCATTGGCTAGATTACCCAGTTCACCTAGTAATGCAGATGCCCCCACACCTTTTTTATCTTCGACTTGTATCAATGCATCGGTACTATAGGTATTAGGTGTAATGCGTAAATACATTAATGCTAGAATTAAAGACAAGATCATGCACAATGAAATAATTTTCCACTGTGAAATAATGGAGAAAAACAACTCTTTTAAGTCTATGGTGTCATCGGAGACTGTATTTTTTTGTGTCATGGCTTGTTACTTCAAATTTAACATCATGTGGCGCTGGCTAAGATCTTAAACGGAAATCAGATCCGCTTGACCCAATCTTGTACATAGGATTGAATATTATGGCAGGTTTCATCAAAAAAAGCTTGGTCATGTTGGTATGGATCGGGCACGTTTTGTGTTTGCCAATGTCCTAGACGAAAGGTTTTGCCCTTTGCGAAAGGGAAAGTTTGTTCAATATGCTGTAATTGATTATTACTCATTACCAAAATAAGATCTGCTTTTTTTATTAGATTTGCATCCAGCTTTTGTGCAACATGGGTACGCATATCAATATTTAATCTGTCCATGCAATGTATTGCCTTATCGTCTGCTGGATATCCAACCATGCCTGAAATGCCTGAGGAAAATACGTTTAAGTCTGGACGTGCTGTCTTTAGAAAATATTCTGCCATAGGGCTACGACAAATATTACCTACACAAACCATCATGATATTCTGCATATTCATATTAAATTCCTAATTGTTTTAGGCTATATAGTGCGTTAGAAAAAGGGATGAGTTGATTGAGAATACGTTGCCAACGAGTCAAACCCGTGGCATCAATATAAACAATATCATTTCTTTGCATCATAAATTGATTAGCGAGTGCGAAGTTGCCCAAGTGGCTTAGATCCAGCTGATAGATGTGTGGTTTGCCAGTCTGTTCGTCAGTACGCATGACATATATACGTCCTGCACTGGCACTGTTTGGATTAAGGCCTTCGCTTTCACCAAGAACATCAGACAAAGACATGCCTTGGTCGCGTAACACAATCGATTGTGATTTATTGCTTTCACCCATCACATAAACTTTTTGATTTTGACGAGAACTAACAAAAATAGTATCGTTTGGATGTATCAATAATCTGTGCAGAGACAGACCTGCTTTCTCAAGGTCAAAAGTATTTAAGGTATATGTTTTACCATTGCGAATCAACTGGATGTTAGAGCTATCACCAGTTTCGGGGTTAATTCCGCCTGCCATACTAAGTGCTGTGTAAAGGCTAACGGGTTGATCGCTGATATTATATTGACCGCTCTTTAATACTTGACCATTTACCACATATCGTTGTCCCTGATATGAAATCACTCTTGCTGTGACATCAGGTGTTCTTAAATAGCGAGAATATTGGCTACGAAGCGTGTTTGTTAGCTCATTCAATGTTCGCCCTGCAGCTTTAACTCGACCAATCATTGGCAAAGACAGATAGCCACTACTGTCGATAGTATAGCCAGAAGCCACCGTATTGCCAGTTTGGGGAGGTGTGATTTCAGGGTAAGCCCAAAGTTGTACAGATAATACATCTGTAGGACTTAAACGGTATTCACTAGGTTGTGAAGAGAATAATTGTCTTACATCACCACCGCTAGATAATCCTTTATTATTCAATTGTTGTAATCGGATTTGTGGAATATTTTCTTGTGTAAGTGGGATTAAATCAACATGTGCACCTTGTGGCGTTATTGATTCCCCATTGTCTTTAGGAAGGTTATGCGTTTGAAGCCCCGAGCCAATACTGCAACCTGATAGCATGACTAAGCCAAGGACTGTGATAATGAAATTCTTTTTGCACGGAATAGAGCTTTGCATAGTTGTACATAAGTCTGATGGTTAGCTACCTATTGTAATAGATTTGGATTAGTTTAGCTAGGGAAAATGATTGTAATGCCTGCGCCTAGTGTGTGTGAAATGTTAATGTACTTATATAATAAACGATGTATATTAGACCTCTTTCGAAAATGTAAATTTAGCGATTAACTTGCCAATTTATAAATCCTGCCACTAATTTCATTC